>JBAYYO010000104.1:0-6928 GCA_041672985.1 Syntrophomonas sp.
ATCACCAGACTGCAATATCGGTATATCATGCTCGAACAACGCTTCCACTACCTTATACATAACCCCAGGTATCCCGGTCATGGCCGCTCCCACAATCGCCACCTTGGCACAATTAAATTCAATATCGGGAATCAGGTCCAGATTGCGTAAAACCCCCTCGGTCTTAATGGCTTTATCACTATTGACCGTAAACATTATCGCTTCTGGTTGTACTGTAATAAAATCTACACTAATGCCCGCCTCAGCCATAGCCTGAAAAACCTTTAACTCAATGATATTTTGGTTATCCAGATCACTCATGCTAATTTTTATCTGGGCAATACTCGAAGTATATGTGATTCCAGTAATCAATCTATCACTTATAATTTTGACCGGCTCATCAATTATATAGGCCTGATTGGAAACCATGGTGCCCACCGAGTCAGAGAAGGTTGACCTGATTCTAACCGGAATTCCCTTTTGCATGGCTATTTCAATAGCTCGGGGATGCACTACCTTGGCTCCATCGCGAGCTAATTGGCAAATCTCATTGTAATTAATAGAATCCAGTAAGCGTGCATTTTCAACGATGCGCGGGTCGGCGGTCATGACCCCCTCCACATCGGTATATATATCAATAAACTCAGCATTCAAAGCTACCCCCAGAGCGCTCGCGGTGGTATCACTCCCTCCCCGGCCGAGGGTATTTAAATCACCATTTTCTCCTACGCCCTGGAAGCCCGCCACCACCGCCACCAGTCCTTTCTCCAGGCAGTCCAGCAGCTTTTGCGGATTCACAAAGCGAATATGGGCATTACCATAGTTGCCGTTGGTCACAATACCAGCCTGTTCCCCGCTGAGAAACGTCGCCGGTATCCCTTGAGCCGTCAGCTGGCTGGCCAATAAAACCCCACATATAGTCTCCCCGCAGGACATCAATATATCTAATTCTCGAGGCAATGGGTCAGGGTTAACTTCCTTAACCAGGTTAATAAGTGTGTCAGTAGAATAGGCAGCACTTTCCCTGCCCATTGCTGATACCACTACTACCGGGGCATAACCCGCCTGCTGGTTAGCTGCCACAATATCGCACACTCTTGATCTCAATTCGGCAGTAGCCAGCGATGTTCCGCCAAACTTCTGAACCAAAATCCTCAATTTGCACACTTCCTAATACAGGTTTTTGTCAGCGACTATTTCGGCAATCTGGATAGCATTGGTGGCGGCACCTTTTCTAATCTGGTCAGCGGCCACCCAGAATGCCAGTCCATTATCAACCGATATATCCTTCCTTATTCTGCCTACAAATACCTCATCCCTATTCGCAGTATAAAGTGGCATGGGATAGACATTATTGACTGGATCATCCTGTACCACAATCCCTGGGGCCGCAGCCAGTATTTTTTTAGCCTCTTCGGTACTCAAATGTCTCTCCGTTTCCATGTTTATAGATTCCGAGTGACTTCTGAATACCGGTACCCTGACTGCTGTCGGAGCAACTTTCAATTGGGGAGCATGCATGACTTTTCTAGTCTCCCATACCATTTTCATTTCTTCCCGAGTATAATCATCCTCCACAAAATCATCAATATGGGGAATCAAATTAAAGGCAATTTGGTGTTTAAAAATATCGGGAGTTGTTTCCCCGTATTGCAGGTAATCCCTGGTCTGCTTTTCAAGCTCATCAATACCCGCCTTACCCGCGCCTGATACCGCCTGGTAAGTGGATACAATCACCCTCTTGAGGCCAGCCGCCTTATGAATTGGGTTGATAGCGACCACCATTATTATGGTCGAGCAATTAGGGTTAGCTATGATCCCTTTATGGAGGGCAATATCATGGGGATTAACCTCGGGCACAACCAGAGGCACGCCTTCCTCCATGCGAAAAGCATAACTATTGTCGATTACCATACAGCTATTCTCCTGTGCCATAGGAGCCAGTTGTTTGCTAATATCTGTCCCAACTGCGAATAAAGCCAGATCCGATTGTTTAAAGGCCTCAGCATCTACTTTTCTCACCGTAATGGTTTCGCCTTTAAACTTAAGCTTGGTTCCTGCTTCACTCGGGTCAGCCAAGCACAAAATTTCTTTTACCTTAAAATTTCTTTCTTCCAATATTTTGAGCATTTCCTGACCAACTGCACCTGTAGCGCCTACTATCGCCAGTCTTACATCGTTTGCCACGTCTAAACCTCCTGCCAACCGCATTTACGATTGATTTTATCTTAACATTCTAACACAACCAATTAATTGACTACAACGCTCCCAATAAAAGTGGTTGTATTTGTTTACCTTGTAATGCATATATAACGGTATCGACCACCTGCTCCAGACTGGCTGTCAGGGAATTGGCTTTTTGAATGGGATCATCCTGACGGAAAGGTACAAAATAGATGTTTTTCATATTCAAAAGCATGCCTATGTTACGCGCATTGATGCCCAGTGCATCGTTGGTGGAAACAGCAATTACCACCGGCCGCTGGTTCCTTAAATGGGCCTTAATGGCCATCAACGCAGGGGTATCAACAATGCCGCTGGCCAGTTTAGCTATAGTGTTACCGGTGGCCGGCATAACTGCGATTACATCGAGTCTTTTTTGTGGACCTATGGGTTCGGCCCCCGTAATTGTATTGATGATCGGATTATCTGTTACCTGGTTTAGAAAACTCTTTAGATCAGCAGCTTGATAGAATCGATTATCCGTACTGTCTACGGTATATGATAAGATAGGATATATTTTTGCCCCCTCCGCTCTCAATCTTTCAATCTGGGGCAAGGCCTCCCCCATGGTACAGTGTGAACCAGTCAGCACGACACCGACCCTCACACCCGTCAATCGTTCCTCATGCACTATTTACACCTCCTTGCTAACCGAACAGCAGGTCTTTTTGGGACTTGCCAAATTCGGTGACCAGCAGCTGGGGAATTACGCTGGCCAGAATTTTACCAGCATATACAGGGGCAACTTTACCAGGTAGTCCGGGAGCTAAAATAGCCTTGA
This sequence comes from Syntrophomonas sp., assembly GCA_041672985.1. Classification (GTDB taxonomy): domain Bacteria; phylum Bacillota; class Syntrophomonadia; order Syntrophomonadales; family Syntrophomonadaceae; genus PHAA01. Next base: position 2,984 of record JBAYYO010000104.1, read on the forward strand.
GCCCAAAAGTATTGGCGGCTTCGAAATCCGTCCCCCCAGGCTGGGTAGCCAGATCTATAATGAGCATATCAGGATTGGCATATTTTAGTACACTGCTGTCCAGTATCATGCTGGGGACTGTATTGAACACAATATCGGTATGGTTCATGATATCGTGTAAATCCTCATAGCCGGCGCGATGACAGCACATTTCATAGGCTCTGGCCAGCTGCCCCGGATTGCGAGCCACCACTGTAACATCCGAACCTAAGGCCTTCAGGGTTCTGGCCATTGTTATCCCAACCCTTCCAAAACCGATAACACAAGTCTTGCTACCATGAATAGTTATTCCCGTCTCCTCCATAGCTATTTGAACCGCACCTTCTGCAGTGGGGATAGAGTTTAAAATGGCAAGTTCGTCCATCTCCACTATTTCCATTAATTTAAAATTATATTTATTAGCCCATTCTTTAAGAAAGTCTCGGGCTGAGCCGATAATCACCAGTGCGTTACTGCCCATACTGGCTATAGCCTTTTCTGTTAACAAGAGCACCTGTTCCGAATATACAGCCCTTATTACCCCCTTCTCATTGGTACCCGGCAATGGCAATATCAGTACCTCTATATCCTTGCAAGCTTGTTCAGTACTATTTACGACAAAAGCACCGTGACATACTTTTTCCCTTGGGAATCCGGCTACCACTACCGTAGCTCCACTCCTCACTAATTCTGACACTAGAATTAGTTCACGATCATCTCCCCCCAGTACAGCTATTTTCATTCCTGAAAGAATTGAACACACTATCAGGCCACCTCCGGGTTATTACTCTGCAACTATTGTTAATAGCATTATATGTACTATGCGCAAAGCTGTGTCTGTCCCAAAAAGGGTTGTCAAGGGGACGGGGTTGTTGACACACTCCCTTGAGTGTGTCAACAACCCCGTCCCCTTGACAACCCTTAACCCTTTAATTACATTATTTTTTCCAGGCCGTAATATAGTCCCTGCAATTCCGTTATCTTCTTAACCGTCATCACTACTCCGGGCATGAACCCAACTCTATCCAAAGAATCATGCCGTATGCGTAAACTTTGTCCCACCCCACCGAAAATAACCTCCTGATGGGCAACAAATCCTGGCAGCCTGACACTGTGAATTCTTATTCCATTAATTTCTCCGCCCCGGGCTCCGGCAATTTTTTCAAATTCCCGACTATTTCGAGCCGGTTTACGGGGGCTTTGTTCCGTTATCATTTCGGCCGTTTTAATAGCTGTACCGGAGGGGGCATCCATCTTCTGGTCATGATGCATTTCAATAATCTCCACATCCGGAAAATACCGCGCCGCTTCCTGAGCCAACTTCATCATTAAGACAGCCCCAATCGCAAAGTTCGGTATTACCGCCACCCCTAACGCATTTTCCAGCGCCAACTTCTCCAATTGCTTTAATTCCACCTCATTTAAACCAGTTGTACCTACTACACAGCTTATTCCATGCTTGAGGGCTGTTTTAGCATTATTATAAACAGCCTGCGGATTGGTGAAATCAATCATTACATCAGGTTTAGTTATTTCCAGCAGATGATCGAGGTCATTATCCACCTTCATTGTCAATTGCCCCGGCATCCCGCCTGCCTGCTCTCCTTTGGCTCTTATATCTACCAAGCCTACCAGTTCCAATTCTTCGTCATTCTGAACTGCTCTAGTTGTTTCCAGGCCCATTTTACCAAGCGCTCCTGAAACGATAACTTTGATTCTTGCTGCCATGACCTTACCTCCCTTTATCACTTAAGGAATATTCTTATATATTATCGAATCATAGTCAAGTGTGGGGGTCAGGCTTGACTTATTGAGATTAGCTCGATGTTTTAATGTTAATGAGTCACAATAAGTCAAGCCTGACCCCATATTGGTGTCGCCGACAGATTTTCTATAGTATAATAACTGCGTACTTATATTTAGAGGTGAAATAACATGCCTTTTGACGGATTGTCTATCAGAGCCCTGAGCAGGGAACTTAATACTAATTTAATGGATAGTCGTATTGATAAAATTCATCAACCTGAAAAGGATGAGTTGGTCTTTTCTATACGTCAGGCCCAAGCCGGCACCGTAAGGTTAGTCATATCAGCTAATCCCCAATGGGCCCGAATCCTTATTACCAGCGAAAAAAAGGCCAACCCCAGTCAGCCTTCGGCATTCTGTATGCTCTTGCGGAAATACCTTGAAGGCGGCAAGATAAAAGAAGTAAAACAGATAGGAATGGAACGCATTCTCCATATTCGCATCGAGGCACTTAACGATTTCCGGGAATGGAAAGACAAACTGCTGATTTGCGAGTTTATGGGCCGTCATTCTAATATTATCCTTATTAACTCTGAAAATGGACTTATCCTGGATTGCATAAAGAAAGTGGGCAGCGATAAGAGCTCATATCGTGAAGTCCTGCCGGGCAAGCCATATATCCCACCCCCTGCCCAGGGAAAATTGAATCCACTGGACACCGGTTTCGAGGATTTTGCCAGTGCGATCTGGAAGCAGGAGGAAAATACCAGCTCCGCGGCAGCTCTATTTAATGTCTATACTGGGCTTAGTCCTTATAGTGCTCGGGAGATTTGTGCGGCTGTTGGTGTGGATACTAATCTTCCGATAGGGGAGTGTGGAGAATTTGAGTTGAGCAGAATATATCAATCCACCCAAACCTTTATCAAAAATATTGACCAGGGAAAATTTAACCCGGCGGTTCAATACCAGAAAAACAAGCCGGTTGATTTTACTCCTTACCAACCCTTAACCGGCCCCCCACCAACGGTGGTTAGAACATTCTCCTCCATGAACGAAGCCTGTGACGTCTATTACCGACAGAAACTGGACCAGGTTCGGTTGGAGTCAATGCAGGTCAGTCTGACCCGTAAAATAAATGAGCACTTGCATAAAGCTTATAGGAAAAAATTCCTCCAAGAAGGTGACCTTAGCCAGGCTCAAAAAAACGAGAAATATAAAACCTGGGGTGAGCTGTTGACTGCTTACGCCCATAAGTTTAGAAAAGGTGACTCAGTGGCTGATTTACCTGACTTCTACACCGGTGAACAGGTAAGCCTGCCGCTCGATGTTCGTTACACACCCATTCAGAATGCCCAGCGGTATTTCAAAATCTATAACAAAAGCCGGGGGGCACAGAAACACCTTAGCCGCCTGATGGCAGAGAACCAGTTGGGCATAGACTACCTGGAATCCGTACTGGTTGCTGTACAGCAAGCGGAAAGCCCGGAAGGGATCGGAGAGATAATAGCAGAGTTGGAAAAGGAAAACTATTTAAGAGCAGGTTCCTCCCGCAATAAAAGAAAACCCGAACGCAGTAACCCCCGTAAATTTCTGTCTTCGGATGGTTTGGAAATAAGTGTGGGCCGAAACAATGTGCAAAATGACCGTTTAACTCTGCGGGATTCAAAACGCTCTGATCTATGGCTGCATGCCCAGCAGATACCCGGTACCCATGTAATTGTAAGTCTGCCTCCTACAATTACCTCGATTGACGATATCCCCGATCGCACCCTGGAAGAAGCAGCTGCACTGGCCGCTTATTTTAGCAAAGCCAGCAGTTCGCCGAAGGTTCCGGTTGACTATACCTTCCGTATGAATGTAAAAAAACCCGGCGGTGCCAAACCGGGTATGGTTATTTATGATAATTATTGGACCATAATGGCTAACCCTGATCCAGATATGGTGGATAAATTGCTGGAGACCCAGGTGGGTGGGATTCAAAATGATTAATTATCCTGCGGCCGGATAAACATGTCCGTAAAAAACTCCCGAAACGCCTGGCGGTTATGCGGCTTTTCCAGGTACATATGGTTGTCCGCCTCCTTGAATACATCCACCATACTCTGGGATGTATTTTCTTTAACCGCCCATCCTACCGATAAACTAATTGGCACCGGCGGCGATGAATTACGAGTATCGGCA
>JBAYYO010000105.1:0-6925 GCA_041672985.1 Syntrophomonas sp.
GTACTGATGAAACCGGGTAATGCTGGAGGAGGAAAGGCAATGACACAATGGAGCCCTTACAGGGGGAACATTTACCACACCGGAGGTGGAAATCAAATGGAAACAGAACTTGTAAGGATAGCTAAGACCCGGAACATGGCAGTGCCTGACACCAACTTATCAACTTATTGAATATTCTGACACTGACAATTTAGGGCCACGATACAGCATTTGAGTCTCACCTGTTTGCATAATGGCATCGCATAACCTAGACCGGAGTTGTAGTTTTCAACCAAGTTATCATGGAATATTAGGTTATTCTTCCCGATAGTTGAATATAATGTCCCCCTCAATATAAGGATTCAAACCAAACCAGTAATTAAACTATCCTCGCTCTCGGGGGATAATTTTTTTTACGACAATGATAGCAAAATATTAACATATTTGCTAGAATATAATATGCATTGGGGGTTTATTTGGGATTTCATGTAGATGGGGGCTGTGATGGGCAGGAAACCGAGAATTGAGTTCAAGGGAGCAATCTATCACGTCATCAAACGAGGAAATAATCGGGACTATATCTTTCAGAAACGGGAAGATAAAGAATCTTTATTAAGATATATCGCATATACCAAAGAAGACGGTGGTTTTAATCTGTGGGGATATGTGATCATGGATAACCACTATCATCTGATCATACAGACGAAGGACAAGCCTCTGAATAAAATCATGCAAACCATCAATAACCGCTTCAGTAAGGATTACAACAAAAGACATAACCGATCAGACCATGTCTTTGGGGGGAGATACAAAGGTATTCTGGTGCTTGACGACAAATATCTCTTTGCGTTGCTTCGCTATATTCACCATAATCCGGTGCGGGCGAAAATCTGCAAGAAGATTGCCCAATACAAATGGAGCAGTGATCATTATTACCGGAAAAACATCAATGGGCTGGTGAGTGTGGATAAGATTCTCAATATGTTTTCGGATGATCGGAGAATTGCCTTGGAAGAATATGTACGCTTCATGGATGGAGATGAGGCCATGATCAGCCAAAAAGCTTATGATGAATATGAAGCGGTGAATATCATTGGTGCCTTGAAAGATGAAGATCAACCTGTTCTAAATCTGGGATATGAGGATAACACTCTGGATGGAATCTTAAGACGAGTGGTACCCACTACGGGGGAATTTGAGCGGATCAAGGCAGGATCACGGCAGCGGTCTTTAAAGGAGTACAAGGTTCGTTATGTAAAAATAGCAGTTGAACAGGGTTACACATTTAAGGAAATTGGAGCGAACATTGGAGTATCAGGTGAAGCGGTGAATAAGATTATTCAGTAGACTACCGCCAATGTAACGCTGGGGGAGGGCATCCTGTGGCTTCGATTGTAAAAAGCTTTGCCATCTGGGGGGTAGACGGTTATCTGGTTGATGTAGAGACAAAAACCATTGAGGGACAGCCGTTGATTTCCATTGTGGGCTTGGGGGATACGGCCGTCAAAGAGGCCCGGGAACGGGTGGAGGCTGCCTTACGGGACGGCCATTTTCGTTTTCCTGAAATGAAGGTGGTAATCAATTTGGCCCCTAGTGATTTGAAAAAAAGCGGTTCCCATTTTGATTTGCCCATGGCCCTAGGGCTTTTGATGGAATCGGATCAACTCCATGTCAATCGTTGGCAGGACTTTGGATGCATTGGAGAATTATCCTTGAATGCCCGGCTGCGGTCCTGTACCGGCGTTCTTCCCATGGTGATTGCGGCCAAGCAGGCCGGGATGAAAAACATTATTTTGCCTCGGGAAAATATTCATGAAGCCTCGCTGGTGCAGGGGATGAATGTAGTTGGCTTTGATTATTTAAGAGAAGTGGTTCAATTCCTGGAAGGGGAAAAAGAATACACCATTCAAAAGGAAATGAATTTTCATGTTGCGGCCGAAGATCCCTATCCGGTAGATTTTAATGAGGTTCAAGGCCAGGAGGCCATGCTTGAATATATCGTTGTGGCGGCGGCAGGAGGACATAATCTGCTGATGATTGGCGCTCCGGGCTGTGGCAAATCCATGATTGCGAAGCGCATTCCCACCATTCTTCCCAGCATGACCGAAGAAGAGGCTCTGGAAACCACGAAAATTTACAGTGTAGCTGGAATGCTAAAAGGAAAGGGAAATTTAATCAAGGAACGTCCATTCCGGGCGCCTCATCACAATGCTTCCACCAACGCCCTAATTGGAGGAGGGAACAATGCTACCCCCGGGGAAATATCCCTGGCCCATAACGGGGTATTGTTTCTGGATGAAATTGCTGAGTTCAGCAAGAAAACTCTGGATGCCTTAAGGCAGCCTATGGAAGATAAACAGGTTACGATTTCCAGGGTGAAATACACCAACACTTATCCGGCCGGCTTCATGCTGGTGGCAGCCATGAATCCCTGTCCGTGTGGTAATTATGGAAGTGACAAATGCCGGTGCAGCGATTACGAGGTAATCAAATACAGACAACGATTATCAGGCCCCATAATGGATCGGATGGATATTCAAAAATATGTTCAGCCGGTTAATTTTATTAATTTATCCGAGTACGCTTTTGGCAAGAGCTCCAAAGAGCTTCGGGAAAGAGTTGAATTGGCCAGAGGCATTCAGAAGAAGAGGTTTGAAAAGATTGCAGGAATCAATTGCAATGCTCAGATGGGACATGCTCTGATTAAGGAATTTTGTGAGTTGGATGCGGAATGCCAACGCTTGCTGCAGGTGGCCTATGATCGATTCAAATACAGTGCCAGAACCTATTATAAATATCTGAAGGTGGCCAGAACCTTTGCTGATTTGGACGGTGTAGCAGGCATTCGCAAAAAGGATGTGGCCTCAGCCCTGATGGCCCGGGATCTGGAGAAGGAAAAGGCGGGTATGATGGTCATTTAGGAGGCAGGCATGGAGTATTGGATCTGGTTAAAACAAATCAGCGGTATCGGAACTATCCTGGAAAAAAGATTATTAGATCGTTTCCAATCCCCTCAAGCAGTTTATGAGGCCTGTGTAGAAGAACTGCTGTCGGTGGAGGGAATAGGCCCTACTTTGGCCACAGTCATTCGACAGCAACGGTCTTTAGATCAAGCCAGGAACCTATTGGAAGAGATCCTGAAGCAGGATATAAAGTTATTGACCTACCATGACCCCTTATATCCTGCTATGGCTCAACAATCTTCGGAAGCTCCCACCCTCTTATATTATAAGGGAAAGATTAGAGAAAATAGCACCGGCGTGGCTATTGTGGGTTCCCGCCGATGTACAGATTATGGGAAACAGGCGGCCGTGGAAGCAGCCTATTTTCTGGCCCAACATGATATTCCGGTAATCAGCGGGTTGGCCAAGGGCATTGATGGCTATGCCCATACTGCCTGTTTAAAAGCCGGAGGATACACCATTGCTTTTCTGGGTAATGGTGTTGATATTTGTTATCCCAAGGAACATGATGGGTTATTGGCCGGTATCATCGAAAACGGCGCTGTTATTTCCGAGTACCCACCAGGGACCAGACCCCGTCCTGAATATTTTCCGGAGAGAAATGGGCTCATTAGCAGCTGGGGCCATAAAGTATTTGTGGTTGAGGCGGCTGAAAACGGCGGGGCATTAATTACTGCAGATTTTGCCAGAGCCCAGGGAAAGGAAGTCTATGCTTTGCCTCATGAGATCCATAATGTCACCGGAAGGGGAGCAAATCGCCTGATTGCAGAGGGTGCCCATATCTATTTACATCCATCACAATTGCTGCCGGAGCATGATTTAATTGATGATGAAATAGACAATGTATTTATAGCTACAGCAGAAGGCCGTCCTTCTAAAAATGGAGAAATACAGAGCCTTAATAGGATGAAGCGAACCAACGAGAAAACCTTTACGATTGATAGAATCCTAACAAATATTGAGAAAAAAATACTTGTCAGCCTCTCTTTTGCTCCTAAAACCATTGAAGCGATAAGTGAAGATACCGAGATAGATCAAATTCAATTAATTGAATTTCTTTCAATGATGGAACTGGAAGGTTTGATTCGAACTTACCCGGGGGGAAGATTTGCAGCAGTTATTTGTTCCCAAAATACTGTATCGTGACACAGAGGGCTCTGTGCCTGAACCAATTTATCAATTAGGGGCCACAGACTCCGAGTTATTCAATTAGTGATGTAATGATTAGCCGCTTACGTCATCAGTGTATTAGATGTGCAAAAGGGAATGGACATCGCCTTGAAGACTATCGAGAAAATAAGAAGTGGTAGAAATATGAGCAAAAAGAACCCCCCCATCAGAACTTATCAGTGCCTTACACCAACTTATCACAATTATCTTATGCACTTGTTTGAGCAGTTGCCGAATGTGGATGCTAAAGACCCAACTGTTATTGACAACCTGTTGCCCTGGTCAGCTGTCCTGCCAGATGACTGCAGGATGCCTAATAAAGAGAATACATCGAATAATTCCTGATTAACAGGTGTGCTGAATTTTACGCTTACATAAACAGTATAAAGATTAGGGGGGGTGTTATGTGGACGTTTATCTGGTTGGTAGGGTTACTTGGAGAAGTATCTACTGCTATTGCAGTAATAGTAATGGCATTTAAAAAGCACCCCAAGGCAAAAGAGGGCTGCGGGAGCCATGCTGGTGTTTTTGGTTATAGCTATTGCTGGATTATCCTTTGACGCTCCCAAAACATACAGCCTCGAAGTCCAGCAAGCCGCCTTTGGCAATTGGAACAAGACTTTTGAAGAAGCGAACGGCAGATTCGATGATTCCTGGGATACTTCACAAAACGCTATTAAAGGGTTGTCCAATGGCAACATAAATGCGTATCAAGCATACAACACATTTGCCATGGGAGAAACTAGATGAGTAATCTGCGTAAAGAGTATGATGAGATGGCAATCCCCAAACAATTGACGGCTGAACATCAAGCCCTGCTGAAAGAAGCAGCAGATTCTATGGCTAAGGCCTGTTTGGACCGGGCTATCGCACTTGATAAAACACAGCAGTATTTAGATGATCCTAAACCCAGCTTGTTGTCAGAATCAAACGTTATGGCCCAAGGCGGACAGGAAGCAATGTTAAATGCGATGATGAAAGTAATGCTGGTAGAAGAGGCTTTAAGCCAGAAAGAGTAGCCTCGTTGCCGGGGACTAATCCCAGGCTTAAACTCAACTGGCATTATCATATTTTTAATTATCACATCACGGTGGTGGCGCTATTACAATCATAAACAAACCTAAAATTGGGCAGTTAGCGTTTGTAATCTTGGGATTGGTCCTGAGGCAAAATAATATTAAAACCATTTTTCATTAAGTCAACTAAGCTGGTTGGATCGTTTGTAGTACAAGTATTCGTTATATCCTTTATATCAGATGCTGTGGATTGATGGTAATTAATATTGGTTGAGGTGGTAGACTCAATCATTTCATAAACCTCCATCCGTCATATATTCTTTCGTCATTAATCCTAGTTTGTGGCCCGCCAGGCGTTTGTATTACTTCTTTTTTAAGGGTTCCTTCGGTCAAAAAGAAGTGACTACCACATGATATGCTTTCAATCAGTCCCCTGTGAAAACTATACTGATTTTGTTGCGCACCGCTCAAAAAAGTTGCGGGCTCATAAGGGTTTGTTAATTGTAATTCATTACTTATATCGTTGTAAATACTTTTAATAATTAGATACAATTCGCCATCTGGTTTCTCGATATTAAGTCCTAAATTTTGACTGGCTTCTCTTCTATTTATGGTGTAATCGTGACTACCTGATTCGCTACATAAAAACGATATTACTTTAGTTATTGTTTCCTCTTCAGTTACTTGATATGCTAGAAGCTTCTTGGCTAGCATTTTAATTTGAGCCTGCGCCCTATAGACATCTCCTAACACCAACGGATGCACTACATCTGCAAGTTTGAGTAATAATTGGGTTGTCCCTGCTCCGTTTTCGTTCCCGAGTTCTTTTTTAGCCAACTCAATAAACCCATTAATGGCTTCCACACTGACTGGGGATGTCGTTCCGGGCGGTGCAAAAGGTATTTGTGGATTGAGAGGCCCATTAACGCTTGGATCTATAGGACCTAATGTTGCCTGTTTAGTCATTATAATACGATCTGCCCCTAAGCAAATTAGCGTTCCTGCGCTATGCGCGTTAACCGGCACGATGACTTCAAATTCATCACAGAACATTCTAATGAGATTAACCAACCGCCATGCAGTTAAAGTATCTCCACCCCGCGTATATAAGTACAATGTAATTTTATGCGGTAACTGAAATGAGTCAACATGGTCTATGATTAAGGGCAGCACGTCCTGTGCGATTTGTGTATTCATATGCCGTCTATCACTTGTAATATACACTAATAATCTAGACTCCCGGCGTTCCTCAAGTTCTTTATAATCGGCTAGTCTATCATGATACACATTATCACATCCAATTCTTTAAATTCTTTATATACCCAAGAATAAACGCCTTGGCAAAACTGAGTGCATCAGCTTCAGCACAGAAATCAAAGAATATACCGCCACAACTACGATCGTCATTTTGATCACGATTTTCTACGCTCAAGATCATGTAACGTACACAAACCATTGTGGTGTGGGCAACCATAGAATCATAACTCCTAACCTGGAATTCTTTGGCTAAGCCTAGAAGGGACTTGCAGGTTTTGATGTAGACTTCAATATCCCAGCGCATCCCGTAAATTTGAATGACTTCCTCAGCGGAGATTGATGTGTCTGTTGAAAGCAAAGCCAACCATTCACGCTTGTTATTACGGTTATGAACAAAGACAATCTGAGCAGGTGTACCGTTGTAATCAACTAGAACCGAAGCTATTATGTCGGATTTACTCTTGTTTTTAGCAAGCACTGAATACAGTTCACACAGACGATAATTATGACCTCTATACCCATAGGTGATATATTTCATGT
>JBAYYO010000106.1:0-6919 GCA_041672985.1 Syntrophomonas sp.
ATCCACTACCTGAGGGAAGGAGATTTCGAGGCAACCGACAGCATGGACAACCTGATCCGCTCCGTAATCTGGAAGTATCTGGAGCCGCAGGAGCAACGCTTCCTTATTGCCGTTTCCCTGCTGAAACGCTTCACGGTTAAGCAGGCGCATATCCTACTGGGGAAGGACACGCTTCCGGCCGGTATCGTTCGGTTGCTGGGCGGCGGTTCCTTCATCCATTATGAACGGGACAGCGGTGCCTATACGCTGCACAGTCTGCTGCAGAGCTTTTTGAGACAGGAGCGTAGAGGGCTGTCCACTGATGCAATACGTGAGATGCAAAAACTCGCCGCAGATGCATACGCGGCGGTAGGTGAGCGTTTCTACGCCCTGTGCGGCTATCTGGAGGCGGGCGAGTTGGAATCCCTGCTTTCTCTGCCCATCATAGCCGCGGATTTCTCTCTGTATCCGGAGGCTGACACTGCAGAGGTACTGAAGAGGGTGTTCAGGGAATGTGACCGGGAAATTCTCCTTCGCCATCCCCATACGTTGTCCATGATTAACTTCGAGCTGTTTCGTGCGGGCAGCTATGCGGCGTTTGAGAAAGGCTGCTCGCTCATGGAGGATATGATTTCCCGGCCGGAGCAGAACGGGCTCCATGAGGAGGACATCCGGATACTGACCGGTCAGCTGGCCATGCTGCAGTCCTTTGCTGCATTTAACGACATTGAAAAAATGAGCGCTCTGCATCGCAGGTCGTGGGAGGTGCTGGATGGCCCCTTCTCCAACGGTGACGAATGGAACGACTCCTGGACATTCGGTCAGCCCTCCGTGCTGTATCTGTTCTGGAGTGTGAGCGGGGCGCTTGACCGGGAGCTTGCCTGCATGGACGAATGCCTGCCCTATTATATACGCCTGACGGAGGGACATGGAACCGGAGCGGACTGCGCCATGCGGGCGGAGGCTCTTTTGATGCGCGGAGAGGATACTAACGCCGAAGCCCTGTGCCACAAGGCGATTTACCTTGCTGGCACTCAGGATCAAGACAGCATCTGCTTTGCCGCCGAAATGACCCTTTTGCGGATCGCCTTGCTGCGGGGGGACGCGGAAGGCTTCGGGAACGTGAGAAAGAGTATTCTGGGACGGGCCAAAACCGGCACTGAACCTGGGGTAAAAAGAATGGCTGATCTGGCACTGGCCTTTGTCTCCGTCCTGACTGGAGAGAATGCCGTACCCGAATGGCTCACGGATTCAGACCGGATCACCAGGATTTTGTATAATGTGGCAGTTCCTTTCGGAGTGCTGACGTATCTGCGCTGGCTGCTGTCCCAAGGTCAGGATGCAAAGCTGCTGGGTATCGCGCAGGGGGCGCTTCCTGCGGCAGAACAGCATCACTTTGTACTGCCACAGGTTTATTTTCATCTGTTCATTGCCGTTGCTCACCACCGCCTGGGGCAAAAGGAGGCGGCGGAGGCAGCACTGGATCGTGCCCTTTCCCTTGCCCTGCCGGACGGAGTCCATCTTCCTTTTGCTGAGTATGGCGAGGCGCTTGCTCCTTTGCTAAAGTCACAGAAGAAGCAATCCGGCATGACCGGGCTGCCTGCTTTGTGCAGGAGGCACAGACTGGGGGTAGAGAAAATTCGCAAAGCCAGCCGGCTCGGCCAATTGACGCCGCGGGAGCGCGATGTCGCGCAGCTGGCTGCCGGAGGACTGACCAACCGGGATATTGCCTCGCGACTCTTTATATCACCTGAAACAGTCAAGGCAACCATGAAAAGCATCTTTCAAAAGCTGGGCATGCGTTCTCGTGTACAGCTTCAGGAATTAAAGGATGCGGGGAAAATCTGAAAATAAATACCCGATGGGGGATATTTTTACGTTGAAAAGACATCGTACACTAATGATACGATGTCTTTTTGTTTTCCCCCAAAAACGATCGCATCGATTTCTGCAACGGAGCGGAAACGGTAGGTGAACTGAAGATCTTGCGCAGTTAGCGGGAAAGACAGGATTTTGAGATCGGCAGATAAGACGATGAAAAAGTGGGTTTCACTGGGCGAAGACCTGTAAAGGTTACAATTCAGCAGAATTCTCATCGTCGTTGTTGAGGCTATTTATTTAAAAGGAGAGGAATGGATATGAAAAAAAACACATTATTATTAATTGCTGTGCTCCTTATACTTGTCGGAACGCTTTGCTCCTGCAAGGGAACGACGGACAGCAATTCCGGCACCAATGCTTTGAATTCTGCTCATAAGGATAACATGGGCGATAAAACAGGTGACTTTACTTACAGAGACGAGGAAGAACAGCTTCTTCTCTCCTATCCCAATGTATTCTCAGACCAAGGAGTGATGGAAAACGGAACCGTTCGCTTCGCAGCCCAACAGGACGGCTTGGCGTTGCTGTATTGGGTCACCCCCAACACCTATGGGGAAAATCCTGCCGCATTTATCGAGCGTGTCACCGCTGAAGGATTACAAGAACTGGAAGGTAATGTGGTCATCGGAAAAAGCAAAGACCTGGATCAGAAAACCGGGGAGGTAACCCCCTGCGCCTGTTATTGGGTGGTTGATGCAGACTTTATTGTCAATGTAGCCATCCTATGTGGCAGTTCCGAGGAATCGTCCGAATGGTATGATTCGCTGAAAGAGGGAGCTGTTTACATAGAAAGCGTGGCCGGGATTGATTAAGATGCCTGACAATCAGATATGTGTTTGCGCCCGAGACTATCCTTCCGGAAGGTGCCGAATATCAAGGCTTTTGCCCTATTGCTGAAGTCACAGAAGGGGCATCCGGCATGAATGGGCTGCCGGCTCTGTCCAGGCAGCACAGGCTGGGGGATACACCTGAACCGAAAAGCCGCGCTATGCTGGAAATGTGGTATACCCCACGCTGAAAAACGGAGGAAAGGAGGCTTATCGTGCAAAACAGCAGAATCTTTCGTGCAGTGACGCCCCTGGAGGACGGCCGTCTCAGAGTAGAAATGGAATCCGGCAGCACGGTTTGTCTGGATATGCACCGGCGGCTGCAATCGGTGCGGTTTGGATTACTGCGCAATCAGGATGTATTCCAAAGTGTCGCAACGGATGGATACCGCCTGATTTTTTACCGGGACGGAATCGAGGTGATGGAGATTTCGGCAGACACCTTTATGGATCTGCTGGCCGTCGACCGCACTCGGTAGAAAGCCTGACCGATGCCGAAATGACATAAATGGTAAGGGGTATTCAGATTGACTAAACAAAGAGGAGAAATAATTATGCGTAAAATTATAGTGTTTGTAATGGTGTTGTGCCTGGCACTGACCTTCATTGGCTGTTCATCAAATACAAGTATCGACGGCAAGTGGTATAAACACGGCAATCTGCGCGAAAATTGCCTGCAAATCAGTGAAGACAATACTTGGAAGCTCTATCAGCCGGAAAACGGCAACTTGACCTTAATTTCCGAAGGAACTGTGGAAAATGATAAGGGTCAACTGGGATTCAGAGAAACGATGTCCCATACCACCTACTATTCTGATACATCGAAAGACGAAATTAAGTATATATGGGTTAGCTATTACCGCGCTGAAGACTCTGTTGACGGGTTTGAGGCATACAACGGGAAGTGGTACCGCGGAGGCGACATAAACAACAACTTTCTGACGATTGAAGACGGTGAGTGGAAGTACTGGGAGTCGGACGGGATCACGTCCACCTCCAATCTGAATGGTTATCTGGCATCGGACGGTAAAGATGATTTGCTTGCCTACAAACACACAAACGAAAAATACTGCCGAATCGGTCTGTTGACGGAAAGTGAGCTCCGTTTTAAAGGCAAGAAGTATTCTCTGAAATAACCTTTGCCGGCACATACAAAAAATAATGAGTCTGACGCGACAATACTCAGCTTAGCGGTCGGTGTGAAGCAGCCTGCTGCAAAGACAGGGTGATCATTATACGAACGTAGGCGGAGTGGTGCTTGGGAGGTGATTGGAGTGTTAGCTGGATTATCCCTGCTTCTGTTTTTGCTTGGAGCTGCCGCATCTGTGGCCAGTTTTATATCCGTATACAGGCGCAAGCGGTCCGGCACAAAATATGCCTCCGTCATGGCGACGGGTATTTTCAGCTGTGTGATAGCGGTGCTGTCCGCCTTTTATCTGGCGGCGACCCTGCTGCTGTTGGGCGGAATAGATTAATATATCAGAATACTGGAGGGAATCGAATGAAAAGTATAAAAAAAACATTCGCGATAATGCTGGTGCTTTGTCTTTTGTTATCCGGGTGCGGCGGCGAGGAAACATCACCTCCGGGCAAACAGACCGAATCTGCGCCGAAGATGAAAACGGCGATGCTCTACACCAACATGGAAACCGGCAGTGAATCTGCTAAATACGAAGCTCATCCGTTTGAATACTCCGGTGATCTAACGTCTGAAAAACTGGCCCAGGGGCTTTCTCAGCTGACCGGTCTGGACTTCTTTCTGAGGGAAACTCCCTCCTGTAAAAGCGAAGAGATTAACATCGACTGGGCCCTGAGTTCTACCCTGATTGCCAACCTGGACGACCGGGAACAGAAAAAGGAATTCTGGTTTTACGATTGCGGCTCAATGCGCTGGTTCATGATGGACAGCTTGTGGCGGACACTGACTGAAAACTTTGGGGTTGAGAATATCTACTACACGATGAATGGTGGCAATGATCTGGAATTTGATGAACATTACCCGATAAATAAATTCTCCTTCGACATCCCCTACATGGGCAGCGCGTTTTACTTTGCTCACGCGGACGTCAAGGGGGATGTGGCGATAAGCGAGGATGAAGCGAGTGCACTGTGCAAAATGCCATAAATGCACGCGGTGAAACCGCACCGGTAATCGTCCGGACCGGAGATGATACGATCGAGGGTCAGCACGCCTTCACCTTCTCGGCGGGAGATTATTCTGCCGACGGGAAAAAATACACCGCCATGGTTCACTATGCCGTCAGTGACGGCGGTAAGGTCTATTATATGGACATATTACAAGGCGCTGATTGGGTTTTGTTTGATAAATGAACTTTTCCACTTGATTGACTCAAGTCGCTCCCAGGCAGATGGTTCAGTTGTTAACCAGGAAAATTTAGTTAAAAACTAGGCCGTGGGCTGATAAATACGGCAACAAACACGAAGGAGGTTTATTTAATGAAACGATTTTTGGCGGTAATTTTGACACTGGTGTTTGTCGTTACGTTTACCGTTCCGGCTTTCGCCTACGACTACTACAACGATGCACAAAACGAATGCGTATTTGTAAATTTAAACAAAGGCTATTCCGAGAATGGAAAGTTTTATATGGATTATAATTTTAAATCCGAGTATCATGATGCTGTATTTCAGGTCAGTCTCTATAACTCCAGCGGCAAAAAGGTGCTTATTTGGCCAAATGGATATACCCTTAAGGAGGGTCAAACGGCCAATCGCCGTTACGGCGCCAATTACAGCAGTTTTCCCAGCGGCGCCTATACCATGAAGGTGACAGCAATTGTGCAAAAAGAGAGGCAGGGGTACGTGACCAAGCCAACCGGCACCTGGAATTTTAAGATCAATCACAAACAGCCGGCCTATATTAAGTTCATCTCGTCCAATCGGTTTTACAACAACGATGACAGTTACTCCACAAAGTTTGTCTTTAACTATTATAAATATAAGGGAAAGAGTCTACATTATGAGATCTATAACGCCAACGGGAAGCGGGTCTACCAAGAAACCAGCGGAAAGCCTCTGTCGCTTGACCAGAGTCAATATCGGTTTACATGGAACGGCTACCCCAGCGATGGTGGACTCCAATGCCAGTCAGGTGATTACACCATTAAATACTGGGCCGGGAATAGCAAGCCGAAGCAGACTAAAGTACATCTGGAAATAGAATAGGGGGGATATGGAATGAAACAATTGGGCAGAAGTACAATTTTGGCAGTGCTGGCTTTGGCATTGATAGTCAGCGGCTGCAACTTAAGAGCACCTTTGGGCAGTGCGCCACAGAATGCCTGGGAGACCCTGTGCGCCAGTTTTACCCGTGAGGATAGCAGTCAATATAATAACGCTACCCTGCAAATGAAGTACCTCTCCAACGACTGCGTGATGTTTGAATTCAAACTGATGACAGGCAGTGAATCAGAGGAATGGACGGACGAATTGGTTCTGCCTTTCGTACTGCTGGTCGACGAGGATACCGGTGTGGGTCGCTATGAATCAGACCCTGATGCCAAAAAACCGATAACAATTGAATTCAACTTATCAAAGGATGGGAGGCAGGTAAAGGTCACCCACACCGGAGAACTGCCTATCTCTCCTGACGGCGTATATAACTTCGTGGACTATAATATCGAAGTATCCGAAAGCTCC
This sequence comes from Syntrophomonas sp., assembly GCA_041672985.1. Lineage (GTDB taxonomy): Bacteria > Bacillota > Syntrophomonadia > Syntrophomonadales > Syntrophomonadaceae > PHAA01. The sequence goes on from JBAYYO010000106.1 coordinate 6,348, forward strand.
GCCATCGCAATTCTTGAACACCTGCCTACGGCGGCGACCAGCTTGAACAGCAACAACGGCGCATATTCGATTCAGTATCCGGACGAGTTGATTGCTGACTGGTTCTACCCTGTGGAGGTAACCTTCGACGATACCGGTGCGGTGTTAGCCAAATTTTTGATTGCCAAGGATCTCAGTGCTTTCTATCGTGTGGACGACGATATAGAGCCAACTCTGATTTTCGGTTCAGCTCAGCACATGATGGATGCAGAGAATATACCATTTAATGATGATAAAATGATGTCTGAACAACCTTCTGCAGACGAAGAGATTGCCGAACGAGTGGACGAATCGCTGCCTGTGGTTTTAGTGAAACTGGAAGACGACGTACCCCTTAAAATCGGCGCAACCAGTCAATTGGTTGCGGTCATGCCCTGGCAACTTAACTACACACTGACAGCGGAATCCTCCGATCCTTCGCTGGTCACGGTGGATGATAACGGCGCAGTGACAGCGGTTGCTGTCGGAGTATCGACAATCAACGGGACGATCCAGATAGACGACGGAAAAAAGCATTTTTCAGTTGATGTATC
>JBAYYO010000107.1:0-6867 GCA_041672985.1 Syntrophomonas sp.
ATATTGAGGAAAGTTCACCTATGCTGGCATAATTCCACATCCGGTTATAAAGTTTAAAAATTACCATGAATAATAAGTTAACACCGGTCAAAACAGGTATGAGACTGAGGAAGGCGGTTGAATATTGCAACGGAATAGCACCTTCAAATCTCAGCAACAACGCACTGTATACAGCTATGTTTACAAGCAAAGCATCAATTAGAAGCATAGTAATAGTCCGCAATGAAAAAAACCGCATTATATCCTCCTTCTGAAATAATTCGAAGTAATGCCCGGATTATTGTTTCCCTGGCATTATTTGGGCTAAAACCTATTATATTATATCTTATCCATATTAGGTTACATTTTTTTCGACACCTAACTTTGTGCCAAGCACTTCATGATTGCGGTAACTGCTTCGGCTCTGGTTGCCTGGCCCTGGGGGCGAAAAGTATTGTCGGGATAACCTGACATTATTTTTGCTTCCGCAACGGTAGCCACTTCATTTAAGGCCCAAATAGATATCTGATTCTGATCGGCAAATTGCAGACTATTTTGACTGCTGCTAAGATTGGCCGCGGATACAATCATGATTGCCATTTGTTCCCGGGTTAGGGGCTTGTCCGGCTCAAAATAACTATCACTTGTTCCCTGAACTATTCCCCGCCCGTTAGCAGTCATTATATAGTTTTGGGCCCAGTGGTCTTGGGTGTCAGTAAATACTTTCCCCGCTTGAGGCTGCATATCGAAAGCTTTTACCAGTATGGTGACAAATTCAGCTCTGGTTATATTCCCATCCGGTTGGAAGGTGCCGTCCGGATACCCTGAGATGAACCCCTTCTGTACCATTTCTTGTATGCTAACTTGCGCCCAATGTCCCATAATGTCAGTAGACACCGGGTGATTGCTGGAGGCGTCTTCACCAGTTTCAACCTTTTCGACTAAAATATCGTCTATGCTGACCAGATCAAGGGTAACCGATTCTTCTGCGCGGACTATGCTTGGATTGGCAGACAGCAAGACAACTATCATGAAAAAAATAATTGATATCCAGTTTAACCTGGAAAGCAGCATTCCCTTATGAATGTCTGGAAAATAGTGCTTCATTTTTTGCTCCTCCCTAGGTGTAAATTTTAAGAGCTGATTACACACTTGTAACCCTGCTCTTTGATGTTCCTTTGATTAGACTAAAAGCCAAAATAATCGGCAAGCCTTATTAGTCTCTGGGCCGGAATATTATAAAGGACGGTATCCTGGAAATTTCTCCTCTGTTGTTGACTTAGGGCATTATAACGGGCTCTTACAGCATTAATTTGAGCTGTATGGTCATAGGCTGGATTGGCAATTTTACTATCAATATTGTCTTTTATAACTTGGGCCATTTCTTTTTCTGCCATGGTTGTTAATTGGGAAATAACATTCACCAAACCTTGACTGACAACTTGCAGGTCGGCCAACGTTTGAGAGTCCAGTTGATTATCTCCGCCAGTGCCCCCGCCAGCGCCTCCCCCGGCACCTGCGCCGGTAAATAGCAGGGTTATGGTATAGGCCTTAGTTGCCGGCAGCTTTGCGGACTTTACTATAAGTACGTCTCCTGTTTCGATATTCCCATTTCTAAGAGTTTTTTGGTCGGCTTGATAGACCCTTAAAATGGTTCCCGCTTCTGAAGTAATATTCGCAACAAAAGTATTAACATCTGTATTGTTGGCAACACCTGTAATAGTTGCGGCATTGTTATTAATTATATATTGGGATGAACTTATAGTGATATTTTCCTGGATCGGTTGCTTGATGGTGGTAAAGGTCATAACTGATTTTTTTATTAAGTAATAAGCTGGACTAGTATCACTATATATCCCATCCTCAATAAAAAGTCGATAGGTACTGGCGCTGTCATATGGCTGCTGCGGAATTACATAGATAGTTTTCTTATCCTGGCCAAGTTCCAATTTTATTGGATGCCGGGTCTGGTTTTCCTGCTTGATTATATAGATGTTATTTTCGTTCAGACTGGTTTCATCAATGGGCAAGGTGAAATGTATGGCCCAATTCGCTTTATCCGGTTGAACATCACTCTGGGCGGTTATTTCACGATAGTTACTGTCTGCAGCCACAACGGGCGTAGTTAGAATGAACATCATCATAACAAGCAAGCCCAAAATATTCTTTAAATGCCTCATTATAATCGTCATTTTGCTCTGTCTCACCCCTATCCGTTATATTCAATTAGCGCCGGCACAAATCGCGGGACCCAATGCAAGCGCTTTAGCTCCTACATTGCAGATCTTTTGCTTCCATGGCGCAACAGGTTATTAATAAAGTGAGGGGAAGCCCCGGATTAAATGCCGGGCTTCTCCTCAGAATCCATATTGAGCGAGTCAGACTAACTGACCCGCTCAATTTTCGCATGGTTAAATCCCTGAACACTTCATTGCTTCTTATGGAGCTGCCACAAATTTTACCTTGTAGGTGGTTGTACTTATGAAATCTGCCTTAGATTTCAACAATACCGCAATAGCAGTCCCGGTAGGTGTCTGGGCTACTAACTCAGCACCGGTTGCACTGGTCTTGGCGATGCCAAATGCGCCCAACAGGCCTACATCTGCACTTAAAACGCCCTGGTCAACCAGGACATCGGTTCTGGCAGGTGTAGTTTCACCGGCTTTAGTTACTGTTACATAGGCTTCCTGGGATAAGGTAACACTGGCATTCGTATAGGTAGCAGTCGAGTCCACTGCAAAGGTTATTTCGTTGCCTACAACGGTTCCATTAACCGGCGTTACTCCCGCGGCACCACCTAGCGAAAATGCGGAGGCGGTGGGGGCAACTGACACAAATTTTACCATGTAGGTGGTTATATTACTGGGATCTGCCACCGATTCCAGTTCCACAGTAATGACAGTATCCGAGGGCGTCTGGGCTATTAACTCAGCACCGGTTGCACTGGTCTTGTTAATATTGAACGCACCCAACAGACCTGCATCTGCACTTAAAACGCCCTGTTCAACCAAGACATCAGTTCTGGCAGGTGTAGTTTCACCGGCTTTAGTTACTGTTACACGTACGTCATGGGATAAGGTAACATTGGCAGTCGTGTATTCGGCATCCGGGTCCACTACGAAGGTTATTTGGTTGCCGACGATGGTTCCATTGACCGGAGTTAAGCCCGCGTCACCACCTAGCAAAAATGCGTATGCGGTGGGAGCGCCTGCCACAAATTTTACCGTATAGGTGGTTGTTTTAGTTGGATCTGCCTTGGATTTTAGCAATACCGTAATAGCAGTCCCGGTAGGTGTCTGGGCTACTAACTCAGCACCGGTTGCACTGGTCTTAGTAGTGTCAAATGCGCCCAACAAGCCTGCATCAGTGCTTAAAACACCCTGGTCAACCAAGATATCAGTTCTGGCAGGTGTAGATTCACCGGCTTTAGTTACTGTTACATAGGCGTCCTGGGATAAGGCAACACCGGCAGTTGTATAAGCAGCGCCCGGCTGTACCACGAAGGTTATTTCATTGCCGACAACAATTCCATTAACGGAAGTTACTCCCGCGGCACCGCCTATCGTAAATGCGGAGGCGGTGGGGGCAGCTGCCACAAATCTTATCGTGTAGGTGGTTTTCTTGGTTGCATCTGCCACTGATTTTAGTTCCACAGTAATGGCAATATCCGAGGGTGTCTGGGCTATTAACTCAGCACCGGTTGCCGTGGTCTTGGTAATACCGAACGCACCCAACAGACCTGCATCAGCGCTCAAAACGCCCTGTTCAACCAGGACCTCAGTTCTGGCAGGTTCAGATTCACCAGCTTTAGTTACTGTTACATAGGCGTCCCGGGATAAGGCAACACTGGCAGTTGTATAGGTCGTGCCAGGCTCTACCACAAAGGTTATTTCATTGCCAACGATGGTTCCATTGACCGGAGTTACGCCAGCAGCACCACCGATTGAAAATGCGGAGGCGGTGGGAGCTGGAATTAGGGGCGGCACAGTAAATGTGTAGTCTTCAGTGACTTCCAGGTAGGTTACTGAGCCGGTTACTGTCTGCTCTGTTGCGACGGATGAAATCGGTTCCACCGCCAGGCTCAGCATACGGGTGGTGGCATTCTGGCTGACATGGGTCGGGGTGATGTATTCTATATCTCCTGTGCCGATTTTTCTGGTTATGGTAAATTCACCAACAGCCGGAACGGAATCCAATACACCATTTAAATAAACATAAATAGTTCCGTTGGTTCCCCCCGCGCCAATCATGGCTACCGGTAGCGAAACATCCTGGGCATCTCCAAAACTAATACCATTTTTGATGGCGCTGACTTTATAAGTGGAGCCGGCAATTATGTCAGCTCGGAAATCATACGTAGTCCCATTATCCTTAGTACTCACTGCAAATGGCACGTTATTATTCTGTGCATTTTTAAGGCTGAAATTGTTGGCAGTAAGTCCAGGTACGGCCGGATTCATAGTTACTGAAAAGCCGGTACTGGCCGTTTCGGCAACGTTCATGGTTACGCTGGTTTGAGCTGGACTGAAACTTTTAGCTCCCCCAAAATCATATCCGCCCATGATCACTTCAATCGAGTAATCAGACCCGGCATTCAAATAAGGAAATGCCGCCAACTTATATTCTGTAGTCGGGTCACCCGTCTTCGCAAGGATCATGGAAAGTACTCTCTGGTCGCTGCTGTCAAGCAGCTTAAAGCTAGCACCAGGAATGTCGTTAACCCCAGGAGCTAACTTTACCACCAGATCGTTAACGGTAACTGATTCGATGGTGGTGGTAATAGCCTCTGGCGGAACGGTAAAGCTTACCGGTGCCGATAACTCATACCTGTCGCCCGGGCAAGTTAAAATGTAGCTTTCTTCCCCTGACAGACCTGCTGCAAATTGATAGGAAGCTCCGCCATCAGTGGTTGCAACTGTGTTAATCGTTATGGGTTGGCCAAATTGATCCTCTAGCCGGAAATCACCTTTAACCAGTCCCGTCAATGCCGGATTTAAGTTCAAAGTGAATCCAGTTTTGCTGGGATCTGTCACCGGGGTGGCAGCTAAGGTAATGGTTTCGGTAGGCACTTCGATATTCAGCGCCTCACCAAAATCAAACCCAGCCTTGGTAATCGTCAAGGTGTAGGCTTGACCCGGAGTCAAACTGCATCTAACCGTGAAATTTTTATCGTCGTCGGACTCAGATACGACTATGTCCTTAACATCGGGTATAGCCAGATCGGTGCCAGTTAGACCGGCGATCTCCCTGGATAATGACAGGGAGAACCCGGTTTTACTCGGATCACTGACGGCCGGCCGTGCACCAAGCGCCAAAGACATAGTAGCATTGTTTTCCACATTATAATAGGTGGCGCTGCCCAGATTCGCGACCACATCGGTTATTAGTGCCGGCCCACTATCCCAATTGGCCAGGCTTACAAACTTTTCTTGACCATCTACCCAAATGAAGTCTTCCGCATTCCGGAAATTATCTCGGTAATCGAGAAAAGCACTAAAGTTGTCCGGAGCCAAAATATAGGGCAAAGAATAATAGCTGTACTTCTGTCCGGCTGATTTATCGGCATCATGTACATAAAAGCCGGATTTTATTGGATCAGCAGCAGCCGCCATAGATGTCATCATTAAAACCATAGTCAAAGCCAGTAGAACAATAATTGATTTTTTGGTAAATAATTTCATTAAACAAATTCCCTCCTTTCTTAACCAGATTAAAAGCTTAGATCAAAGCTGATCGTATTTCTTATCTTAACTGTAGCTGAAGATACGCCGGCCAGGGCCGTATTGGTTGAGCCGGTATAAGTATAGACCCCATTAAGTGAATGGTACTGTAATGGGGTTCCATCATTCAAGGTTACGCTGATGGAACTCAAGGGTAACTTGGGTCCAGCGATGGTAAATGATACGCTTGCCACGGTTTTGCCCAACAGCAGGGTATCATCTTTAAGCATGGTTCCTTTAGTGACATTAAACACATCAATAATGCTGGTTCCGGGAGTTGCTGTGGCAGTTCCGAAAACCGGAGCAGCTGTAATAGTGGCGCTTCCGGGGGCAACCGGAGTTACTACCCCACCCAGGACGGTTGCTATACTACTAGCATTCGAAGTCCATGTTACCGTTTTATTCGTCGCGCTGGACGGACTTACTGTAGGGGTAAGGTTCAGGGTAGTTTCGCCCACCTTCAAAGTTGCTGTGGCGGGGCTAAGGGATACAGAGTTAACCTTCACGCCTACAGTAACAGTACAGGAATCAGCATACCCTCCGTCAACCGTGGTAGCAGTAATATTGGCCGTTCCAGGAGCGAGAAAACGTACTTTTCCGGTCAAAGCTCCGGGGGCCGATTCAATAAAGGATGCAATCGCTGGATCGCTGCTCGTCCAGACCACCTGTTTATTATTAGCTGCAGCCGGACTTATGGTTGCGGCCAGGCTTTGCTCGGTATCACCTACTAAGCCGGATATAGTAGCCTTATCCAGATCTATTCCCTTAACGGGTGTAACCACGGTAATAGTACATTCAGCTATTTTACTTCCATCTTGGGTAGTAGCCCTTATTTCGGTGCTGCCGGGGCCGACTGCGGTTACGGTTCCGTTTGCCACAGTAGCAACTGCAGCGCTACCGGTAGTCCAGGTCACATTGGTGTTGGTGGCATCAGCCGGGGCAATAAAGGGGATCAGAACCAGATTGCTGTCACCTTTATTAAGGGTATAGGCTGAGTGATTCAAGGTTATGTCAGTAACCGCAACTGGTGTTGTGCCTACGGTTACCGTACAGGAAGCGGTTTTATTGCCGTCAACGGTGGTAACGGTTATGGCCGTAGTTCCTGCCGCTATCGGAGTTACGATTCCACTGGCATTCACCGTGGCGATCGTTTCATCTACGCTGGCCC
>JBAYYO010000108.1:0-6792 GCA_041672985.1 Syntrophomonas sp.
ACAATATCCATGTCAATATCCACACCCGCTTCAATTAACTGTGTACTTACCGCTATTTTTCGTTCCCCTTGCTCCAGCTTTATTCTTTCTATTCTATTTCTTCTCTCCACAGGTAAAACGTGGGATGACAAATAATAAAAACTATTTTCTTCCGCATCCAGCTTATTAATGAGTGCCTCATATACTACCTGCGCTGATTTAATGGTATTCATAACTACCAGTATATCTTTTTCCTTATTCGCTAGAGCTTCCTGTATTACAATTTCCCGAAACTCATTAATATCTATAATTTCATCGATGTTTACCTCGAGTTTAATACGGTTTAGCGCGTGATAATAATGTTCTTTGTCGGCAACCAGTTCACATATTTCATCTTCTGGAAAAATCAATGGCAAAGTTGCGGTAACGAAAATGAAATAGGTATCCAGATATGCAGCCATGTAGTTGCATATCTGCCGGAGCAGATGCCAGTATTTATGGGGAATTGCTTGAACCTCATCTAAAACAATGATTGAGTTCACAATTCTATGAAACTTTCTGGATGCTGAATTACGATTAGTGATTAAACTGTGGAACAACTGCACAAAAGTGGTAACAATAATGGATGAATTCCATCCTTCAATGATGAATCTGGACTCCAGTGGTGAATACTCCAAATATTCATCATTATTCTCCGATGTTTTATAAAAGCCATCCGCCAGGTAATGATGTTTTAGCAAAATATTGTTTCCCGGCTCCCGGCCGCTAACGGTTGCCAAAACCTCGTTAAAAACCTGATAGTTTTGATCGATTATACTGGTAAAGGGAAGAGCATATACTATAGACCTGTCAATTCCTTCCCTTGGCAACAAGTAATCCCTTATTTTCACCGCAACCGATAAAGCATTAAGAGTTTTGCCCGTTCCTGTGGGAACATTAATGGACAGAATATGCTTTCCCTTTTCTATGTCAGTAATAACATTTGCACTGGCTTGATATATTTCATTTCGCAGTCGGTTCATTTCTGTGCTGGGCTTGTCATATCCTATAATTTCACGATATTCATCAACCAGAGTACCAGGGATAATATTACCTGTATATTCTGTTTTGAGTCCTGAAGCATCGCTCTTATCAGCATCAACCAGAGTCGAATAGAATAAAGCGGTAATGAAATAATAATCCAGCTTCTGCTGTCTTCCCACCTTTCTGGCAAAGCTGCGAGTAGCCCTCATATCTTTTTCATAACTGCTGATTTTTCCCTGCAACCAGTTGTAATCACAATGGTCCAAACCGGGTATAGATGACAAAACAGCGGCCAGCAATTTTTCAAATAATACTGCGTCAACATCGTTCAAATAGCCTAGCACGTTGCCGGCCTTGTATTTGACAGTTTCTGTAATAAGAGGATTTAAATCGCCATGATGTCTTTGTATAGCTAAAAAAGCGGCCATAGGAAAAAAATCCCCATATTCTGTTTCAAGATGATTCAATCTCATATATTCCTGGACTAAATAATACCCGCAAAAGGCTCCCAGCGGACTATGTCTGGTTTCTTCATGATTCTTCATTTTCATTTTCTCTTCCGGATCCTCTGTGTGCAGGTATATTTGGAATGATCTGGTGGACTTGCCCATATCATGAGCAAGTCCAATGATACATGCAATATCAGCCAGGATATGCTTATTTACATCAAGCTTCAACTGGAGATGATTTATCCAATTTTGAGCTGTTTGGCCTACATTCCGAAGATGATCCTCCAACAATTTCCCCGGGTGTGAAAAGAGATTCTCACATAAACACGACATTTTCATCCCCTACCTTCACTACCCCCTCAACATTGGCAGTAATATTCAGAGCGTTCATATCAAACAGCACCGTTTTATAGGCCAAAACTTCCCTGTTGGCGTTCATCCTGGTTGATACGATTTCCTTGGTATAGTGCCGATTTTCCTCTAACTTAATAATTTTGCTGTTTATTTTTATATTTTCCTCCAGGGGAAGAACCGAATGAACGCTAACTTGACTTTCTCCGGGCAGCTGCTCCGCCTCATATGCACCGGCAAATGAAAACCCTGCCAGCATCTGTGCGTTTCCAAGCGATAATGTGTATATCGTTTTGTGTGCAGCCAGCATATTCTTCAGTTGCTCCATCAGTTCTGGGTCATCATGGCTGAAAAAAATGCGATAATGAGCATCCTTTAAATATTCATATTTTATTTGGCTGCGCTGTTTGATGCGATTGAACATAGGCCCAGCACTTTTGGTTTCTATCACATTGATGCCGGTTCTAATTTTTTTAACGGGGTTGATGATTCTTACCGCCACCCGGGTGTTATCTGGAGAGAAACTATCCCAATAGTTCTCCTTATCCATACCCAGTATGGCCGCTACAATACCTATGACCGCAGTTGGCGGAGGAAAAGAGAAAGTTAACGGTGATGCTGTAGTATGGAATTTTTTAAAATGCCCATAATCACCCCATATATCAAATACAATGACCTTCACCTTAATCACTTCCTCACCTAATCATTAAAGGGTAAAGCAATAAACTGGATTCCTCCCGTATCTTTTGAAACATTGAAGGCCTTTCCGTCCCTTACCAGAGCAACTCGTGAATCGACTGCATACTCAACCCGCTCCACCTTTTCCTGATGGACTGATAATTTGTTCAATAATTCAGTAATATCAACTCGAACCTCTTTAATATCCCGTAGTTCTTCATCTCTGACTTTTTCATCATTCTTCCTTAATGAAATGTATTTGTCCAGTTCGCCTATATGATAATCCTTTTCCTTATATACAACCCGGAACAATACCCTGGGCATCTGCCCCGCTTTCGATCGTGAAGTAAGGCTCTTGGTGCCCTTCCACATGGCCTCCAGCAGCAAGTCCACATCTTCTTCCTGCAGATCGGTATAAGCAGCCGCATTTTCATTGACAATGCCGTAAAATTTAATTAGAGAATACGAAAGGAAGTATTCCTCCCTGAAGGTGGACATGCTCTTATTAGCCCCAGATGCAAAAGCTCCGGTGCCTTTTATATTCATCATGTTTACCGCATGTAGGGAGCGTCCCATTTTGAATTGCACCGGTCCGGTATATGTAAGGCTAGCTCCCAATGTTCTGTTTCCCTCTCTCTTCTCCAGCGGAATGGTTGCCCCAAAAAGCCTGACGTCAATACATTCATTCAGTACGTTCTTGCTAATTACGTTTTTCATTTCTGCAATCGTCATTCTGCTCTTATCAAGCTTATTTCCGCTTTCATCCAGGAGAAAATCTTCCGCCCGCAGTTTGGCATCCTGCAGGTTGTCCTTTTCATCGCGGATTTCCCGGACAAATATCTCCTTACCTTTTACCTCATGCAGATAGTCTCTGATGGTTCTTTTTAAACGCACATCGGTAACCAGGTTAATCCCGGTTTCTTCATCCATCCGCGGTTTGTTATCATCCATGGGATCGCCATTGGGATTGGCGTCGGAAATATCGTACAAAAATAGCAGTTCGGATCTATTCATTATCTCCATCCTCCTTATTAACTTTGAAATACGGTATGCCTTCTTTGCTTTTGGCATCATTTAGATTCATGCCCAGCACAAAATAGAAATTTATCTCATCAACCGACATTCCCCAATTGTTTCCAGCCTGCAAATAATACATACTAGCTATTTTCTCCAGTTGAATATAATAATTCTTTTTATATTCCTCTAACTTTTGTTGAATTTTAGGTAATAATGCCCTGGCATCTGCTTCTTTCATTTTGAGTCCTTTTAACTGGCTTCTAAATGGTGTTGCTCCTCGATCATTTTTTTGTATGGACAGCAAATGCTGGGCAAGTACACCCGTAAGGAATAGCGCTTTTTTAGCGTTATTATCTATGGTTGAGCTGAATTCTTGAAAAAACCGTTCAACCCGAATGTCCAAAGCCTTCGCCGCCACCGCTTCATTTTCCGTATTTCCCAACCACCTCCTGTGTTTTTTAAAACCCCAAGTTCACTTAAGAACAGCAAACATATAAAGGCCTGCAAGACTTCAATTTTCATGTAGCGGTTATCATTGAAAAATCCCCTTAATCTGTCCATGATCAATGCCATTACAAATTGTTTATCAATTTTCTGATCTTTAAAGGTTTTATTAACAATCTCCATAAAACCTTTTATGGTAGGAAACAGCTTGCGCAGAACCCCATAATTGAATTGAATATCCTGAATCAGTTTGGCGCTGAATTTCAAATCTTTAAAAATCAAATGATCTTCCGCCCTTTGTTTGGCGGTAAATAGGGTTCTCAAGCGAGAGGGCAAGACATCCTCCATCAGCAGCAATATAACAAACTTGCTGCTTTGTTCCTGGAAAAACAAAAACTTCAGTGCTACTATATCGTCTACATCTTTTAACAGGCCAAGTATATCATTCTCATCTGCCGCTATCCGATCGGCCTGAGACAATACCACTTTCCCTTCACTTTCCTGCCGGAAACTATAATAGATATTCATTATCTCTTCTAGTATTTCATCTTTGTTATATACAACCTCCGGGATCAGATAATATCTCAACCCGGCGAATTTGAATGCAAGCAGTTCTTGCATATAGGCAGCACCTGCATTTAACTCCAGCAAACATTCAAAGCAAAGGGGAAAGTTTTTATATCCATTTTCCTTTTTCATGCCCCCGGCAATATAACCGGGTTTGTCCAAGGAATAGAAGGTAATCGGCGAAGCATCACCAAAGACCCTGCTTTCTTTTTTGCACAGGCAGCAAACCCCATCGCTGGATATCTCGTTATACTTTTCCTGGCTGAATTCGAGCAGATATTCAATAAAATCATCGATGTCTCCCAGATACTTTTTTTCTCCTGCCTGGTAAAAAATCAGGGTGATAAATCCTCCATCTTCGTACTGCATCCGCAGCTTGACCAGATCAATTTTAATATTTTCCTGTTCTTTGATAAAGGCTTCATACAGGTTTTTAAAAAACAGGCTATCATTTAGAAATTTTTCATGCTCTTTCTTTAAACGACGAAACCATTTTTCAACCCGGTTCTCGAAAGTCTTTCTTACATGTTCTTCATTGTTCCCTGCAATCCTGGCAGTAGGAGTGTAATGGGCTCCCATCGCACCCTTTTCCCGGTACAAATACTTTGATGTCTTTTTCCTGTCCCAGTCTTCAATACTTACATCTTTATAACGCCATCCCGCCTCAGTTTCCTCAAAGTTGATGGCATAGACCTTGGCATAATTACCCCCTTTATTAACCTCGTCCAATAAAATCTCAACCAGATTTTCCTCGGTGTTTATTCCTTTTTGCTTAAAACTGTAGGCGCCAATATTACGTAAAGCTTCAATCATGTTTTCACCTCCTTCGCATCGTTAATGACAATACCTCGTTTAGCCATCATCTTCTCCATTCCCCCGAAGTACCTCTATATAAGGTTTTTCCGATATCCTGTATCCTTCTTTAAGCAATAAAGCAAGAACAGTTTGCCCAGTAGGTATTACCCTATATAACCCTGATCAGTTCCCCCACCACCCAGGGGTCATTTTTCTGTGCTTGAACACCTCTACGGTCTACCAGAGCAATATAATCTACTTTACAACCCCTATTTTCCAAAGCTGCACCCACTCGTTGGATGATAAACTGCAGAGCGGTAGTTCCGCCGGTCAGATTCACCACACAGGGGGTACATTCCAATATGTTAAGCACCTCCTCCGCCTTCTTGTTCGCCTGCTGGAAGCAGTTGAAGGGATCATCAACGCGTACCACCTCCACATAACCACGATAGCCCGCTTGTTTTATAATACTATCCAATGAATTCTCCCCTTCTGATGATGTCAGCACTACAATTCGTTGAGGCTTGATAGTCATCAGTGCCGAATAAAGCAATCCTGGAGATAACCCAAGCGGGGAAACCAAAGTTATTGATTCCTTATTATTCTGCTCATTATCCAATTCTGTCACCTTACCATTTGATTAGTCATTATTGATATCTTACAAATCCATCCTTTTGAAGGCCCTCTCTGCCTGCTCACAATAGTATAAGCATTTGTTCACAGCAGAATGATACTGGTTTTCACTTCCTCCCTGCGAATGAGCGATAAGCTTACGTATTTCATTAATCTTCTGTAGCAGTTTACCCAACCCAAACAAATATTCATAATCTTTATCTATATTGTAATTCTTGATTTTTTGCCTCTCATTCCAATTATCAATATCGATAATATTGCCCTCACACAGCTTGGTGACTATGGCCTCGGTCAAGGTTATATAGCCGGTTGCATAACGCTTCTGCTCGAAAAACCAGCTTGCCAGGTTTAATTGAAAATATGCTTCGGATTGATTGTTATTGAACCGTCTAAGGGATCGTTCCATAACTGATGCGGCAGCATTACCAGGTCCATCAATGTTTTTTAAGCCATTCCACAGTTTTCGCCTGCGTTCATTCCTGATGTCCTTTAAAAAATTCATATTAATCCTATCTGACAAGTCTTTTATACTTTCTGCCAACTCCGGCTTTTGCTCCTGCAACAAATCAGCTACTAGGTAGCCATTACCGTAATGTTGAAGTTCATAAATCCCCTTAATCCAATGGTTAAGTTCATTAACCACAGTCAGATCCACCACCGGCACTTTGCCGCCCATCTCTCTAGCTACATCCAGCATTCCATAGAGTATTCTGCTGATCCGAATATCCCTGTCACTCAAATTTTCTATGAAGCTAGTCATCATATACTGAAAAATAGACAGCGAACGAAATGAATGAGTAATATCAACATAGAGCTCATCTCCAGGCTGCAGTTGTTCGCCGATCTGCATCAGAAT
>JBAYYO010000109.1:0-6769 GCA_041672985.1 Syntrophomonas sp.
ATCAGGAATTATTTGATGTATTCTCTTTATTAGGCATCCTGCAGTCATCTGGCAGGACAACTGACCAGGGCAACAGGTTGTCAATAACAGTTGGGTCTTTAGCATCCACATTCGGCAACTGCTCAAACAAGTGCATAAGATAATTGAAAGGCTTAAGATTATTCTCTTTGGCTGTTTCAATAATACTATAGATGATAGCACTGCCCCGGGCACCCCTGGGGGTGTTCGAGAACATAAAGTTCTTTCTTCCGATTACGAATGCTTTAATTGAGCGCTCCGCACGTAATCCAAAGCTTAGAATTACGCGCCTTATCCACAGGAAAATATAATCCTCAGGATTTACAGAGACCTCCTTTTATCAGTGGAGTTTGTGCCTGAATCCTGAGGATTATGTTTTTTACACTTTATCATCTACATAGGATACTGATGGTAAAACTACGAGGAGTGATCATCATGTATCTATGTTATGATGAAGCAGTACAAGCCGGGCTCAGAGCATATCGAACGCTTGAATATTCAGACAGCTGTAGTTCTGCTTTCCGGGTTGCCACTAGGGAGTTCAAAGAATATATGAAAGGTACCGGCCTTCTATATTCACCTAAACATGCACAACGGTGGGTTAATGACAATAAAGAAAACTGGTAAAAGCACAAATTCAAAAGTTCAAGAAAAGCAATAAACGTATTAGCAGACATCATGGAACACGGTTGCGTAACCACGAGCCTGCAATCTAAAATTAAGCGTACGCCACCCTACACCCAGTTGCCCAATTGGGGTAGCAAAATCCTGGATAGCTATCTTGCAACATTAACTTGTACCTACGGAAATGTATACCTGAATCAGATAAGAAACTCTTGCTCGCATTTCTTCTTGTACTTAGATCTTGTCGGAATAAACCAGCCTTCTGAGATTACCCATGACATTGTAAAATCATTTTTTATCAAAGATATCGATATTTTATCAAAGGCTAAAGATAGATGTAACAATGAGATTAGCCATTGTCTTATCTACATGGCTAACCAGGGGCTAATTCTTAAAAGCGTAGGGCTTTCTCTCAATAAATTTGTTATTCCCGATCTGATTATTGTTACCCAATTACCGGAATCAGAATGCAATAGATTTAAGAGATTTTCCAATACTGCGCAGAAAGATATCTGCCGTTCAAAGACAGAATATGACGCGGCTGCTAACCAACTCGCCGACATCCATAGAGACAGGAAATATTCATCTTCTATTCGAAAGTCAGATTTACAGGCTACAAGAGATTTTAGAATTTTTATGGACGCCAACTCATTTGCCTATTCCAACGACTTGGCTCTGGAATGGCTTGATTCCCAGCGGAAAAAATGGCCCCGAGCTAAGTACTTGGCTTTTCGCAGGGTTCTTTTATGTATTAATGAGATTCTGGCCACGGGGATTATGTCGACCAGTTGCTTTTCGACTCATGAGCCCAAGTACTCACTTCCTGGATGGGGCGATTACTTGTTATCCCAGTATCTTATGGAGAGAAAACGAGAAGGCTGTGCCGATTCCACCCTGGATATGATACACAATGCTTGTTCCCGTCTAATTGTATTTTTAGATGATCATGGTATTACCAATGAAAAAGAAATTACGCCGCAGGTTATTAAGGATTTTCAAGCTCAGGATAAACACAGCACAGTGGAAGGAAAGAACGCATATTCTATTAAGATCCGGGGTTTTCTCAGGTTTCTTGCCAGAAAGGGACTGGTACCTGATACACTCGAACTAGCGATTTCTACCGAAATGGCTCCGCATACTTCTATCGTAACTACCCTGTCAGATAAACAAATTGATGCCATCTATACCTTTCGACAAAAAGTTAACCGTCCGATTGAGTTGAGAAATGCTTCAATTATTATGTTAGGGCTGAGAATGGGTTTGAGAGCATCTGACATTGCCAACCTTAAGCTTACCGACATCTCATGGAAAGAGAGTTCCATTTCTATTATTCAGCAGAAAACAGGTGTACATTTAAAATTACCGTTACTAGTTGATGTGGGTAACAGCCTATACAGTTATATATGTGAAGGCAGACCCCAAAGCAATTCCCGCCACGTCTTTGTCCATCACCGGGCACCCTATTGCAGATTGGGAAGTAAAACATTTGGAAGGTTATTAAAAACAGCGGTATCAGATCATTGCGAGAGTGAGACGATACGTGGTTTCCACGTAACCAGAAAAACATTTGCTTCAAAACTCCTGGCAAATGGCAATCCTGTAACGACAATCGCTGCAGCATTGGGACATGCAGGCATAGATACGGTAGATGAATATCTTGCTACCAATGATGATAAAATGCTTTTATGTGCCATTGGGTTAAAGGGTGTTGAATATTCCGGGGGGTTCAAGCTATGAAAAACTATGATTATCACAGCCAATTATCTCCGTACATTTCAGGTTTGATCCGTCAAAAACGAGCAGATGGCTATAGCTATGAATATGAAGCGTATATGCTGGAACATTTTGATCGATTCTGTATTGAAAATGGCTATAATAATGGCCGCCTTACAAGGAATCTGGTGATGGCCTGGGCTGAACAAAGGCCGACAGAAAGCAAAAATTATCGCAACCAAAGGGTTTCATTTGTCAGGCAGTTAGCGATATATATGATCTCTTTGAACATGGATGCCTACATCCCTCGATCTTATGAGTCCAACGCAATCTCGGTTCCGCATATTCTATCACCCGATGAACTACATGAGTTTTACAAAGCTGTTGACAGTTTCCTGCCTTTCCAGTTAAGCTTTCAGCGTTTCTCATTATCATACAGCGTATTGTTCCGGCTGTTCTATTGCTGTGGCTTGCGGTTGTCCGAAGGTTGTTATCTGAAAAGATCCGCAGTCAATTTGGCCAATGGCTGCCTTTCTATATACCATTCAAAAGGACATAAGGACCGATTGGTTTTCATGTCTAAAGACATGCTGCAAATGTGCCTGAGCTATGATAGGATGATGCAGAAACTAGTTCCAGACAGGGAGTGGTTCTTCCCGGGACGGGATGAATCCAAACCATTTTCAAAAACAAGCATTGATAAGAAGTTTAGTGAGTTCTGGAATATGACTCCTTATGCAGGCAAAGTCGATAAAAAACCTACAGTTCATTCTCTCCGGCACACATTTGTGGTGACAAAATTAAACGATTGGATGAATGAAGGTACAAAATTCGAAGCCATGATGCCATATTTAAGCCGTTATCTTGGGCACACTTCAATCGATGAAACACATTATTATTATCATCAAGTTGTATCGGCATTTGAGATAGTCAGGAAACACGACAGGGTTTCTGACAGGGTTATCCCGGAGGTGGCACCCTATGAAGAATAGTACCAGCAATCTGTTTTTCTCAATGACATATGAGTTTCTCGATATATATATGGTAAAGCAGGTAGGGCGGAGCTCCAACACGATAGATTCTTACAGAGATGCGCTTACTGTTTTTCGCAGATACGTCCTGGACAAGCTAAATATATCCATAACTAAATTTACCTTCGCCCAATGTACACGTGACTGCGTCTTCGGGTTTTTAGAATATTTGGAAGCCCAAGGCAACAAGCCCGGTACACGCAACCAGCGTCTGGCCGCACTTAAATCCTATCTATGGTTTGCTGCGGACAAAGATGTAACTTTGCAATCCATTGCCCTTGAGGTGAGCCGTGTTCCCCAATGTAAAAATCCTATGACCGAGAAATACGTTCTTTCTGAGGATGCCCTAAATGCTATTTTTAGCCAACCAGCTAATGGTCGTATGGGGTTACGGGACCGGACTATTATGATCCTATTATACGACAGTGCTGTTAGGATTGCGGAGCTACTGAATCTTCAGGTAAATGATATATGCTTAAACGAAGATAATCCCTACATTCGCGTTATGGGTAAGGGCAGCAAGGAACGCGTCGTTGCAATTAACGTCAAAACCGCGAAACACGTTAAGCAATATGTTGATGTTTATCGATCAAGAGATAATCTGGATACCCGGCTACTTTTCTATACAATCATTAAAGGCAGGGCCGGTAAAATGTCAGAGGGCAATGTGGAAAGGTTTATACAGCAGTATGCTGAAAAAGCCAGAGAATCCTGTCCTGATATACCATTACGAGTGTATCCCCATATGCTGCGGCGAACAAGGGCTACAAACCTATACCAGAACGGAGTTGAACTAGCGCTTGTCTCTAGAGTACTGGGCCACGCCTTTATAGACACTACACGGGTTTATGCAAAACCATCTTTGTCTATGATGCGCGAAGCGATGGACTCTGTTCAATTTCCTCAAACGAGAGAAGAAAAACCTATTTGGGTTGGCTCTGAAGAAGAAATGGCCAAAATGTGTGGTCTTAGGTAAAAACATAATCCTCAGGATTCAGGCACAAACTCCATTGATAAAAGGAGGTCTCTGTAAATCCTGAGGATTATATTTTCCTGTGGATAAGGCCCTTAATCCACAGCTTAGAATTAAGGGCCGAGCGCTCAATTAAAGCATTCGTAATTGGACGAAAAACTTTATGTTTTCGAACACCCCCAGGGGTGCCCGGGGCAGTGCTATCATCTATAGTATTATTGAAACAGCCAAAGAGAATAATCTGAAGCCTTTCAATTATCTTATACACTTGTTTGAGCAGTTGCCGAATGTGGATACTAAAGACCCAACTGTTATTGACAACCTGTTGCCCTGGTCAGTTGTCCTGCCAGATGACTGCAGGATGCCTAATAAAGAGAATACATCAAATAATTCCTGATTTACAGGTGTGCTGAATTTTACGCTTAGTGCGGCCGGGCAAGGTCGTGATATATAGTGGGTGCGAAGCCCACCTGGAAATGCCTAACCAGCAACCAGTAGTGAGTCCTTGGAGCTTATCTGGCAACAGCTAAGTTTAAGCGTAGGACAGCGAGACAACGGGCCGAAAGCGCAAGCTGAAGGGATTGAGCTCTGAAATAAACATTGAGAAGGCCGATGCTGTTAAGCGGGCAGAAGGCAACATCAAAGCGGACGTAATGGTGAGACCGTTTTGGCTTCTCCGGGGTCGGAGACCTTGGCACGTTGGACATCGATATAACACGGCAACCCGGGAGACCCTGTCGGTTCTTCGAAAGGAGTATGGCCTACAAGCGATAAAAAGTAAGGAAGCCAAATGACTGGCAGGGAGTCGGATTACTGCGTAGTACCAATGAAGCAGGGTAATGCCTGTGAAGGAAAGGCAGTAACATAACATAGCCCTTGAAGGGGATACATTCGACACACCCAGAGGTGATAAAAGAATGGAAACAAAACTGGATAGGATAGCGGAAATTGCCAAAGAGAGACCTAACGAGAAATTCACATCACTGGCACATTTATTAGATGAAGAAACGCTAATGCAATGCCACAAAGAAATAAATGGCAACAAGGCAACTGGCATCGACAGAGTAACCAAAGCTGAATATGAACAAGAACTAGACAGCAATATCAAGGAGTTAGTTGCAAAGCTTAAAAGAAGAGCGTACCGCCCACAGCCAGCGAGAAGAGTCAACATACCCAAGCCCGGTACTGATAAAACGCGACCTCTGGGGGTACTAGCCTATGAAGACAAGATAGTGCAGCGAGGGATGGCAAAAATACTAAACGCCATCTACGAGCAAGACTTCCTCGACTTCTCATATGGTTTCAGACCCAACAGAAGCTGTCACGATGCGCTGAAACGACTGAATATTATTATCCAATGTAGGAAAACAAACTACATAGTGGACGCTGATATCAAAGGATTCTTCGATAATGTAGACCACGAATGGATGATGAAGTTCATTAGCCATCGCATAGCTGACCCTCGTTTCCAGCAGTTAATAAAGAAAACCCTTAAAGCTGGGTATATGGAAGAAGACACCATGCATGAAACCGAAGGGGGCACGACACAGGGCGGACTCATATCACCGATATTAGCAAATCTATATCTGCACTACGTTTTAGACATCTGGTTTGACAGAGTGGTAAAACCAAGGTGTAGAGGCGAAGCTTATATGGTTCGCTATGCTGATGACTTTGTGTGCTGCTTTCAGTACGAAGATGATGCAAACAGGTTCTACAACGCGCTACAGAATAGGCTGGGCAAATTCAATCTTAGTATTGCTGTCGAGAAGACCAAAATCATAAGTTTTGGCAGATTCGCCGAAGAAAAATGTGCCAAGCAGGGCAAGAAGAAACCAGATACATTTGACTTCCTGGGGTTCACGCACTACTGCAGTAAAAGCCAGCAGGGGAAATTCCGAGTAAAAAGACGAACAAGCCGCAAGAAATACAAAGCGGCTCTCCTTAGCATGAAAGAATGGATCAGAAATAACAGAACAACCCCTATTCAAAAACTCATGAAGGAACTGAACGTCAAATTACGAGGACACTATCAGTACTACGGCATTACAGACAACACCAGAATAAGCAGCTTCTACAACGATACAATGCTACTGCTGTATAAATGGCTAAACAGAAGAAGTCAACGGGCAAGTTTCGGCTGGGATAAATATAACCTATTTCTGAAGAGACATGCAATCCTCAAGCCCAAAGTGTATGTGAGTATCTACGACACTAAGAACCGAATTGGCTATGTGACGTAAACGATGTTATGAAGAGCCGTGTGCGTTAATAGCGCAAGCACGGTTCTGTGAGGGTTGTGCGCGCAATCTCCTATGGAGCGAATACTGTGGCACTCTCAGAGGAAACGGAGAGCAACGGAGAAAACAAACCTGCTCCTAAGGGTAGAGAGGCGCACTTCTACTCGACC
>JBAYYO010000110.1:0-6738 GCA_041672985.1 Syntrophomonas sp.
TTTCCCTGGCGCATGATGTTCTGCATCAAGCGGTCAGGATTATCCCGGCAAAATTATTAAGCGATACCTTAAAACCCGTTCTGGAGGCTTACTTCAAGAACGACTTACTATACAAACCACGTAACGATGAACTAGACAGCAGACTTCAAAAAGTACTGGACTTGATGACCGAAGTAGATAAGCTAAACCAGAGACCCCCCTACTCTATGCCCGGGAAGAAATGGCTATGCTAAGGCGATTTCTAACAGAACAGGCCTACTATGATTGAACGTGATTGTTAGCTAGAAATTTTAAGGTATCTATTCATATCAAGGGAAAACATCCTGTTTCACCAGGGGAATCAAGCTTTCTATTCTAAATAAATACAGCTTTAATTTTTTCTACTACCCATCAACGGGAAACAATATACCACTTCCTAATACTGGTATTGCTCCGTATCGTCCCATCAGGTAACCTTTGGCAGGATTTTCGTCTTTACGCGCCTTAATATCAAACAAAGAATACAATTCTGTATTCAGTTTCTCGGGATGTTTCTCCGTAAACCATATTTGATCCCTTCTAAAAAGCTCTAAGTTTAATAAACTCGTATTGTGGGTTGAAAAAATAAGTTGTGCTCCATTTTGGTTCTGTGTTTTATCTGCGAACAAACTAACTAAAAACTGCACTATAAGTGGGTGTAAGCTATTTTCCAGTTCATCTATAACCAATATCCCACCCTTTCGTAAAACATCATACAAATGTGCAGATAGCCCGAATATCCTTTGAGTACCATCCGATTCATCCGAAAGAGATATTCTATGAATCTCATTATCTAATAAATGTCCTATTTGGATGGAAATCCAATCTTCACCCGCCAAAACTTCTTTTACAGGCTTCGGCATTTCTTCTGGTAATTCTTCGATAGACAAGATCTTTTTTTCAACCTCAAAATTATTTATCCCCAAATCCACTTGATGCAGTAACTTTTTTGTAAACTTAGAAAACAATTCATCCTGTAAGACCTTATGCGCAGTTGTAATCGGTTCTGCATGTGAAGATACTTCTATTATAAGTTTTTCTTTAAACCACTTAAATACCGGTCTTGTTTCAGTGTAATTCCAATTCGTTGCTTCGGCCAAATATAGTCTGTTAGGCAAGGTTCTTTTTGATAGTACTAATTGCTCCTCTTTATCTTTAGTAAATTTATATTGATCTTCATGTCTGTCAAAGATTAAGGATTTTCTCGCCTTTGGGTAATAATACAAGTATTCTTCATGAACCCTTTCCTTACTAACAGAAAATCCATATACATACTTTATATTTTCAATCATGCAACATATCTCAAATTTGGAGGGTTTTTCCCCATACAATGCATCAAATATGAATGGGACTACGGGAATTGAATCACCTTCGTTAAGTTTGCCGCTATTAACGACCAGTGATTTCATCTTCCTTATACTATGCAATAAGTTGCTCTTACCCGAAGCATTTGCACCATAAATAACTGCACCATTTAATATTCTGTCGTTTGTCACTCTAAGATCAAGTAAATTATCAGGCAAAGATTTATCTGCTTTGGACGCTAACATACTTAAAACTTGTTCCTCTTTAATGGATAAATAATTCTCTACAGCAAATTCCAGCAACATATAGCTCACCACTCTTAATTGGTCTATTTATAAGATTATACCCCACTTTTTGTGAACTTATAACAAAAATCAAATATAAATTATATTTTTACATTTATCTAATTACCAAGGGGTTCCATCTCTAACTCTGAAACTCCGTGGTAATTCATTAATGGCGGGGAGGAAGGGATTAGAACCCTTGAAACAAGCTCCTTTTCTCTTTTCCCCACCGTTTGTAGTTATCGTTATTTGTTCTCATTTTCTACCTCACTATAGTTCTAGGAATTTGAAGCTATTTCTCATCTTTGGTAAGGATTTTCTCCTATTTCGGCTACTCCAGGGCTACTCCGGCCCTACAATTTGCAAAAAATATCAAAAGGGGTTTCAGCACTAAGTCTGAAACCCCTTGGTAATTCGGTAATGGCGGAGAGGGCGGGATTCGAACCCGCGAGGCAGGTATTAGCCGCCTACTCGATTTCCAATCGAGCGCCTTCAGCCGTGCTCAGCCACCTCTCCCTAATCATTATTAAATTTTCCGGTTAGTCCTAAATCTGACTATAGTATTTTACCTTAAAAGTTTATGGATAGCAAGCCTTAAAACCCGTCCTGAGGGGACTGCTCTGGCTCTCTAATAATCTCTATAGTTGTAGCGCGATGGCGGTTCCGATGCTCAGGCCAACTTCTCTTTTAAGTGGCGGAGAGACAGGGATTCGAACCCTGGAGGCGGGGTTTAGCCGCCTACTCGATTTCGAGTCGAGCGCCTTCGACCAGCTCGGCCATCTCTCCTCATATCAGCAAAGAACTTCGTTAAAAGCTCTGTACATTCTTCTTTTAGAACACCATCCACGACCTCAACCTGATGGTTTAAGCCCGGATATCTTACCAGATCAATCACCGAACCAGCCGCACCCGCCTTTTCGTCTCGAGTGCCATAAACCAGCCTTTTGATACGGGTATTTATCATGGCACCCGCACACATCGGACACGGTTCCAATGTACAATAGAGGGTAACCCCGTCCAGCCGCCACCTCTTTAGATATTGGGCAGCTCGCTGCATAACCAGCATTTCAGCATGGGCAGTAGCATCCTGGTGCTGTTCTTTTTCGTTACGCGCCGTGGCAATAACCTGGTCCTCGTATACAGCCACCGTACCTATGGGTATCTCCCCTGCGGCATAGCCTTCCTCGGCTAATTGCAGGGCCTGGCGCATATATATTTCTTCCCTCATAACAGGGATTCACCACCAAATGGTGCGCCCGAAGGGACTCGAACCCCTGGCACACGGTTTAGGAAACCGTTGCTCTATCCACCTGAGCTACGGGCGCTTACTTTTGCTTGGAACGGGATTATTAGCCTATTCGATTAAAATGGGAAAACCCCTGTTTTCCCTTCACTAACCTTCTCACTTGAGAGTTTATTGTATTAAATGGCGCGCCCTGAGGGATTCGAACCCCCGACCTCCAGGTTCGTAGCCTGTCACTCTATCCAGCTGAGCTAAGGGCGCCTGATACTGGTTTATAAAATTAATCTATGGCGGAGAGAGAGGGATTCGAACCCTCGATACAGGTATTAGCCGTATACTCGCTTAGCAGGCGAGCGCCTTCAGCCAACTCGGCCATCTCTCCACATCATTTTGGCGGAGGAGGTGGGATTCGAACCCACGGAACCCGTAAAGGCTCAACGGTTTTCAAGACCGCCTCCTTCAACCGCTCGGACACCCCTCCACGCAGAAGGATACACTGTTTTTCTCAGTGCAAAAGCAAGTATAGCACAGGCCCCTGGTTTTTGTCAATAATATTGGGACTCATAAACTTACTTCTTAATGAGCTCCAGTCCCCCCATATATGGCCGCAATACTTCCGGGATAACTACCGAGCCGTCCGGTTGTTGGTAATTCTCCAGTATAGCCGCAACAGTTCTCCCCACCGCTACCCCTGAACCGTTCAGGGTATGAACATAGCGTATCTTTTCTTTGGAGGCCGGGCGATAGCGGATATTGGCCCGGCGTGCCTGAAAATCAGTGCAATTGGAGCAGGATGATATCTCTTTGTAATCGTTGTAGCTGGGCATCCAAACCTCCAGATCATAGGTCTTGGCAGACGAAAAGCCCATATCACCGGTACTCAGCAGCACTACCCGGTAAGGCAGTCCTAATAATTGCAGAACATCCTCCGCATCGCGGGTGAGCTTCTCCAGTTCTTCAAAGGAACTCTCAGCCGATACTAACTTCACCATCTCCACCTTATTAAATTGATGCTGGCGTATTATTCCCCGGGTATCTCTGCCATGCGAGCCAGCTTCAGCTCTAAAACAGGCTGTATAAGCGGTCATATAACGCGGCAGGTCTCGTTCTTCCATTATTTCTTCCCGATAAAGATTAGTCAGCGGCACTTCAGCGGTGGGTACCATATACATGTCCCGCCCCTCAATTTTAAACATATCTTCGGCAAATTTAGGCAGCTGACCGGTTCCCAGCATACAATCCGCGGTAACCATAAACGGGGGGAAGATTTCTTGATAACCGTGTTTATTAATATGGGTATCCAGGAAAAAGTTAATAATCGCTCTTTCCAGACTGGCACCCGATCCTTTATATACTGTAAAGCGCGCTCCAGAAAGCTTGGCCGCCCGCTCGAAGTCCAATATATCGAGATTAGGCCCTATGTCCCAGTGGGCCAATGGCTCGAAATCGAATTTTCTAGGCTCCCCCCAGCGTCTCATTTCTACATTGCTCTGTTCATCTTCTCCTATTGGTACTGAATCATGTGGCATATTAGGAATATTTAGCAATATATTCTCTATGCCTTTTTCAACCTCATTCAGCTTTTCGTCTAGCTCTTTAATTTCCTGACCTGCCTGCCGGACTCTCTCCATCAACCCCTCGGGATTCTGGCCCTGTTTTTTTAACTTGCCCACCTCATGGGAAGCCTGGTTACGGAATTTTTTAATCTCCTCAACCTGCCCCAACAAACTGCGCCTTTGGGCATCCAAATTTAAGAAGTTGTCCAGAGTCCCGGTTTGATTTCTTTTGCGCAGGGCAGTTTCAACCATCTCGGGATTAGCTCGAATCATTTTAGCATCTAACATCTAATTTCCCTCCTTCGCTCTTTGCCAAGAGCATTAGATGCGGGCTTGCTGATTTACCCACGTTGTAATATAAAATAGCACGATCGCAGTCCACACCCCTATCTCAATCAACGGGCTCTAAAAATGCAGCAGTATGGGGCGGCCCAGGATTCCATCCAGTTTGGCCAAACGATCCAGTGCATCGGCTTCCACCTTATTATCAACATTTATGAGCATGATGGCTTTCGCCCCTTTAGTATGACGAGCTACCTTCATCCCCGCAATGTTGACCCCTTCATCGCCCAGTGCGGTCGTAAAAGGCCCAATTACTCTGGGACGATCTTCATTTTTTGCTATAAGTACATATCCTTCCAGGGTGGTCTCCGTTTCATAACCGTCTATCTCCACCAGAAGAGGATTTCTGGCTCGAGACAGAGTCCCCGCCAGTTCCATCTTGTGATCAGCGTTAAAAATCTTTACAGAAATAAGGTTCTTATATCTCTTGGGGCTCTGCTCTTCTTTCGTTTCATAGAGCTTAATCCCTCGGTCTTCAGCCATCAGACGTGCATTAACATAATTGACCTTCTCCCATAACACTGGCTCCAATAGTCCTTTCAAAAAACCAATGGTTAACATTTCCGTCTCGTTAATAGTGATCGGCCCGCTATAGGTAATTTCCACCCTGCTAATCGGGGTTTTTGCTATTTGATAATAAATGTTGCCCATCTTTTCAGTCAAGGCGATATAGGGACGCAGATAATTTAACTCTTCCCCTAATACAGTAGGAAGGTTCACCACATTGGGGACGATTCCGCCCTGCAAGGCTTTTATCACCTGCTCAGCAATATTTTCTCCCACCCTTTTTTGGGCTTCGAATGTATCTGCTCCCAGATGAGGTGTGCAAACCACATTCGTAAACTTAAACAGGGGATTATTTTGAGCTGGTTCTTTTTCGTAAACATCCAACCCGGCACTGGCAACTTTACCACTCTCCAGTCCCTTTAACAGAGCTGCTTCCTCAATGATTCCGCCCCGGGCGCAATTTACCACCCTTACCCCGTCTTTAGCCAATTTTAATATACTCTCATTTATCATGTGCATAGTTTCCTCGTTACGGGGGGTATGAACGGTAATAAAATCCGCTTCGCGAACCAGCTCCTCCAGAGTAGTCTTTCTCTCCGCCCCAAAACGCTCAAAACGCTCCTCGGATATATAAGGATCATAAGCGATTACCTTCATATTAAAAGACTTCAGGCGGGTAGCCACCATAGATCCAATTCTCCCTAAACCCACAATACCCACCGTCTTGCCATATAACTCACTGCCCCGGAAGGGGGATCTATCCCAAGTTCCGCCCTTGAGCACGTCATTGGCCCAGGCCGTATTTCTGACTGAAGACAACAACAGGCTTATGGTCTGTTCAGCAGCCGATATCGTGTTGCTGTCAGGGGTGTTGGCCACAATAATACCGTGACGGGTGCACACATCCACATCGATATTGTCAATCCCATTGCCAGCCCGGCCAACTACTTTGAGCCTGGTTCCCTTCTTGATTAACTCTTCGTTTACCTTGGTGACACTTCTTACAATCAGGGCATCGTATTGATCAATGATATCCAATAGTTCTTCACGGGATATCCCATTGCGATTATCGACATCCAGTTCGGTTCTAAGTAAATTCAAGCCTTCTTCTGCAATGCTCTCCGTTACTATAACTTTTTTCCTTTCCATCTGGTTTCCTCCTTCTTAATCAGCCTGATTGATGTGACGTTTTAATAAAATTTCCTGGGCTTTTTTAGTTCCCGCCCCCAGTTTCAGTTCAAACTTGAATTTTAACAGGGTTAATTCCAGTGCCGCCAGTACTGATATAATATCTAATTCCCTTACATAGCCCAGGTGACCCAATCGAAAAATTACATCATCAAGGCTCTGCTGACCACCCGCTAAAATTATGTTAAATTCCTCCAGCATATACTTGCGTATCCGATTGGCGCCGATCTCCTTCGGTGCTCGAATAGAGGTTACCGCACTGGAAGCAAATCTATCTTCAGTAAATAACTCTAAT
>JBAYYO010000111.1:0-6522 GCA_041672985.1 Syntrophomonas sp.
CCACTCCAAATTCAACTTTATGATCCAGCTTGGCGCCCGTTTTTTCTGGCCTGCTATTACATCCAGACTGCCCCCCACTCCGACGCAAATCGGCCTCCCCAGTTGCTCCATATATTTTTTTATCCATATCTCTTGTTTAGGCGCGCCTAGAGAAACAAAGAGGATACGGGGATCAAGATCCGTTATTTCATTAATCAGGGCAAGTATATCATCTTCACTAAAATAACCATGGTGGGTTCCGCATATCTGCAGATCCGGGAAATCCAAACACAATTGTTGGGCGGCTTTTTCAGCCACCCCGGGAGCGGAACCGAGCAAATAGACTGTCCAAGCCTGGGCAGGTGCTTCCCGACATAAGCTCAGGAGCAGGTCAATCCCGGTAACCCTTTCTTTGATATCATAACCGAGTTGCCTGCCGCCCCAAACAACCCCAATGCCATCTGGCGTTACTAAATCAGCGCCATTGATTATGTCCCTTAACTGCGGATTAGTTTGTGCCTGGTAGATTATCTCCGCATTCAGAGTAATCACATGGGCTGGCCTCCCCCTGCGGATCAATTCCTCAATTCTCGCCAAACTGTCCCCGGCTGTTACCATATCCACCTGGCATCCTAGTATGTTGGCCTTGGCTCGTTTTTGCATACTTAACCTCTTTTCTACTTACCAAAACATTGCTTTCAGCTACTTTTAGAATGATCCTACAAAGTAGTTTCTCCTACTTAACGTAAGTTCATAAAAAAAACCGCCCAGCGGCGGGAGTAAATAGCTTAGAGTACCCTTTTCGCTCCCTTTAGCCGGTGGTTCGCAAGAACGTTCATTTCGTTTAAGGCTTTTCCTGTGCCTATCGCCACACATGATATGGGATCATCTGCGACATTCACCGGTAATTTAGTTTCTATAGAAATCAGTTTATCTAAACCGTTCAATAGCGAGCCGCCTCCGGTCATCACTATCCCCGTATTGACAATATCTGCAGCCAATTCAGGCGGGGTTATTTCGAGCACTTTTTTTACGGCTTCTATAACCGCATAGACTGGCTCTTCCAACGCCTCCCAACTTTCCTCGGATGTTAAGGTGATGGTCTTGGGTAAACCAGATAAAAGGTCACGCCCCCTGACCTCAATGCTGCGGCTTTTGTTTTCTTCGGTGACCAAGGCTGTACCCACGCGCATCTTTATTTCCTCGGCAGTTCTTTCCCCAATCATTAAACTATATTCACGGCGGACGTAACGGACTATAGCCTCATCGAACTTGTCCCCTCCTACCCGCAGCGAGGTGTTGCAGACTATTCCGCCCAGTGATAAAACAGCTATATCGGAGGTACCCCCACCGACATCTACCACCATGTTACCACTGGCCTCGGCTATATTAAGACCCGCTCCCAGGGCCGCAGCCAGAGGTTCTTCTATCATAAAGGCTTGTTTTGCTCCGGAAGCCAAGGTAGCCTGCCTGACGGCACGCTCCTCAACATCTGTGGCCCCAGTGGGGATACAGACAATGACCCGGGGTTTTAGAAATAGCCTTTTACCCATAACCTTTCTAATAAAATAGGTTAACATCTTTTCGGTTGTATCATAATCGGCGATAACTCCTTCCCGTAGAGGCCTTATCGCTACAATATACCCCGGGGTTCGTCCCAACATCTGTCTTGCTTCTTCACCGATAGCAATACTCTTGCCGCTATTTTTATCCAGGGCTACTACCGACGGTTCATGCAGGACGATACCTTCCCCTTTTTTAAATACCAGCACGCTGGCTGTACCTAGATCAATACCTATGTCCTCAACAAAACACACTGTTTTTATCCTCCTGGCATATTTTATCATTTTAGTGTCTATTGCTTCTATTTTACCTTTTATTCGCTATAGTTGCTATTTATTTTAATACGGGTTGAATAATGGAAGATATACAGTATAGAGCTTTATATTTAAGGCTCACAATGAATGCTCGGAAAAAGCAATTTCAATGTCGATATTTCGTGGGACATGCAAAATTAGTAAACAAAGCAAGACGGCAGCAGCATTCACCGCAAGGGAAAATCCCCGGAAGGCAGGGAGTGCTGAGCCAGTCCAATCAGCTTATTTGTCTGAGCATACTTTTTTCGGGTCGCTTCCCCTCCTCTTAAATGTCTTTCCGCTTTGTTCCTATCCAGAATACTTCTGACCTCTTCTGCTAATTCTTTGTTGATGCGTGGTAATCTCTCGGCTACATCTTTGTGCACGGTTGACTTGCTAACCCCAAAAACTTCAGCGGTCCCCCGTACTGTATCGGAAGTCTGCAATATATAGCGGGCTATTTTCACCGCCCTTTTTCTTATATAATTTTGCATCTAACCGTTCCCCTCCCCATAAATATATTAAAATTATATTCAGGAGGGATCTAATCAAGACCTTAAAGAATTACCAAAACCCTGTATAGTAGTCAGATAGGTGTTCATGTTTAATTCTATGCGGAGATCAAATTCATGCAACAGTCACCCTGGAGTGAAAAAAACAGATATTTAACCAGTCTATTAATACCCCAGTCGGTAAAAGCTAATGTCAGTATAGTATTTTTCTAATATTTGATGATAGTCTTTCCCCCGTCTGGCCATACCGTTGGCGCCATATTGACATAAGCCTACGCCATGCCCGTAACCACGACTTCGTATTATAGTAGAATGTGATGCTACATCAAATTCCATCCAGGTGGAAGGAAGGTTTATTTCCTTTCTCATGATGCTGGCATCAATCTCGCGTCCATTAATACTTATTTTTTTAGGGCGCCCCCCGGGGGTACGAGACATTATCTTAACCTTTAAGGTATCTCCTTTATCCCCTACCAGCTTGTTTATGACCGAATTGTCAACCGTAATCTGCTCTTGAAAATGGTTGGACTCTTTGCAATCTCCACATTTTACCGATTGCAAGTAACCGA
Source organism: Syntrophomonas sp. (assembly GCA_041672985.1). Classification (GTDB taxonomy): domain Bacteria; phylum Bacillota; class Syntrophomonadia; order Syntrophomonadales; family Syntrophomonadaceae; genus PHAA01. Next base: position 2,917 of record JBAYYO010000111.1, read on the forward strand.
TTTCCCCACCCCAAACAGCGGCCGCACTTTCCGTACGACCGCCACAAGTTGAGCAATAAAGCGCATCTATGGGCTGATATTCGTATAACATAATCTCTCCCCGTGTGGATTCGACAGCTGCGTCTATTCGTTTTAATAGATCTGCTCGCGCCGGATTATTAGGGGCAAACTTTTGAAGGGAGACAAATGCCTGGCAGGTACTTATATCATCTGATAGATCTGCACCCTCTGGATAAGAAGCTTCGGTTATCAATTTCTTAATCGCATAAGTACGGGCACACACTGCCTGGGCTTTAAGAGCTTCTATATCAAAAGACGCCGGCATTTCTGCAGCTACTGTACCTTTTATGTATTCCTCTAATTCCATTCCTACTATTTTACCCTGCTTATGTAGGTACAGATTAATATAAGGCTCCGCCAGGGGCTTTTTTTTAAAGGAATAGGAAAAGTGTCCGATTACTACTATAATTGTTAATAATGTCAGCCCCGTTATTATTATTTTTTTGCGTTTTTTAACTTTCATATCCTTATAAAATATGAAAGGAACATAACTCTAATGTCATGTTCCTTTAAATAATTAGGATAGATAATTTATTCGTTTTCTATTTGAGCCCCCATCGCATTTAATTTGCTGGTAATTTTCTCATAGCCTCTGTCTACATGTTGACTTTCCAGCAAGATCGTATTGCCCTGGGCAGTTAGTCCAGCTATTACCAGAGCCGCTCCGGCTCGCAGATCTGATGCCTTTACCCGGGCTCCGGTTAACTTCTTTACTCCCCTAATGATAGCTGTTTTGCCTTCAGTCTTAATATCTGCTCCCATCCTTGATAATTCCTGAACGTGCATAAAGCGGTTCTCAAAAACTGATTCACTTATAACACTGCTGCCATGCGAATGACTCAAATAGGCCATAAACTGGGCCTGCATGTCAGTTGGAAAACCCGGATAAGGTAGAGTTTTGATATAAACTGGCCTTATTTTGGATTGTCTTCTTACTTGCAGATTATCTTCGCCCTCAATTACATCAGCTCCGCTTTCGATTAGTTTAGCAGTAATGGCTTTTAAGTGTTCGGGGATGACATTTTTGATGATTGCATCACCGCCTGTGGCGGCGATCGCTACCATATAGGTTCCTGCTTCGATTCGGTCCGGTATAGGTGTATATTTGACTCCTTTTAATTCTTTGACTCCCTCAATCTTAATGACATTAGTGCCAGCTCCGTTGACTTTACCGCCCATACTGTTAATAAAATTAGCCAAATCAACTACCTCTGGTTCAAGGGCCGCGTTTTCAATATGACTTATTCCATTAGCCATAGACGCAGCCATCATAATGTTTTCGGTAGCCCCTACACTAGGATAATCAAGGTATATATGGGTACCTATCAATTCATTGGCTTTGGCTACTAAATCACCAGAATGAAGAGTAATATCGGCGCCCAGGGCATGAAATCCCTTTAAGTGGAGATCAATGGGTCTTGTGCCAATCGCACACCCCCCTGGCAGTGCGACTCTTACTTTTCCCTGGCGAGCCAGAAGTGGTCCCATAATCAAAACCGAAGCCCGAATCTGCCGTACTAATTCATAGGGGGGATTGGTGGATATCGATTCTCCTGACAATATTAACGTATTGCGGTGGTGTTTTGTTTTGGTTCCAAGTTGATCTAATAATTTAGTTATAATAACTACGTCGTTGATATTCGGAACCTTTCTGATTTCTACAGTGTCATCTGTCAGCAAGGACGCCGCCAAAATCGGCAATATCGCATTTTTCGATGAGCTAATCTCAACTTCTCCCGTTAAAACAGTCTTTCCTTTAATTAACATTCTCAATTTGCTATATCACCTCCCATGGTAATTTTTTAGTAATCATTTAGTAAGAGCGGAAAGCCCAAATATACCTCAGTGCTATTTTCCTTATCGTTTTTTCTAATGGATACTTGAACATTGCATGATTTTCCTCCCACAGTTACCGGTATAATATTTCGCCCCATTAATGGGCTATATCCGGTAATACTTATGATTTTACCATCATGATAAATATCATGGATATCGGCGCCGAGATTATCAAGCATTATCTGCAGTAATTCTTCTTGTCCTGCGTAATCTGGCCGAGCATTTATTAAACCTTGATATTGATAGTAAACTGTGCAATCTAGTATTTCTTTCAATCTTTTTTCATCCTGTCTGAGCTTTTCATCGCTCTTTTTATCAATAACAGTCATTAATAAATGAGAAACATTTACTGTTTTGTTAGTTTGAATCACGAAATAATAACTCTGGTTATTGTTACATAAATTGTATTGGACCATGGTTATTTCATTATTTTCCTGGTGCAGGAATTTATTTTCATCGGCAGGTAAATCTAGATGATTCAATACTTTGAGCAAAGCTTGATTCATTTCATCATTATTGGAGATCGTTTTTATTTTTGCCCAACAATCCAATCGAGATTCAAGCAAATTTGCACCGATTGATGCAAATGATAGGTAATATGGAGATTGATTTTCGATTTCTTTTCCCATACTGTATTTTAGGGCGCAATCACTTGAAAAGCAGATAATGGCAAAGATTATTATATATATAATTACTTTCTTCATTATGTCAAACCTCCCAGAACTTTATCATGATTCTTGCCATTATCTGCTAGGTTTATTCTTGAAAAACATTAAATTTGGGCACAAAAAAACCTGACCCCTCCGGTCAGGCAGCTTCAAAATCAGTGTCTATTCATTTCTATCTTCGGCTTCAAGCGTGTTCTTCTGTCCGTTCAGTTCCGTCTGACGTTGTTTGGCGGCCAACGCTTTCTATTTAACAAATGGTCTGACGCCATATCAAAATGGCAAAACCCACCGCAATAATAAAAACCATCGTTATTAATATAAAAAACTTAATCTGCAGACTGGCGAACAAATAACAGGCCTCCTTGGATTAGGATTCAGAGTCGGTACGTTTCTGGCGCATTTCCTCAATGGCCTTTTTTCGCCGGGCTATCCTTTCTTTGCCTCTCTCCTCCATCTTCACCAACGCCTGCCACAAGGCAAGAACCAGTATCCCTTTTACCAGGTAGTAGGACAGAACCCCTATTATAAAATATTTTAGGACGGTAGCTTTGTCCATCGCGAATTACCTCGGCGTTCAACATATTGATATCCTAATAATCGAAGCCGGAAGGCAAATATATTGCCTTCCGGCTTCTAGTGTCTTAATAATTACAGTTATTATTCTGCAGCCCTAATCCGCGCTATGGCCCTATGCAGAGCAAATTCCGCTCGAGTCATATTAGTCTCGGCTGCTTTGGCGGCTATACGTGCCTCAGCTCTTTCCTTGGCCGCTTTTGCCCGTAAAACGTCAATTTTCGTCCCATGTTCGGCAGTCTCTGCCAGAATACGAGCTTCATTATCCATGACCTCCATAAATCCCCCACTTACTGCCATTTTTTTAATTGCACCGTTAGGATCGGTATACCTTAATACACCAATATCAAGTGCGGCAATTAACGGAGCATGGTTTCTCAGAACACCTAACTCGCCATTTATTTCCGGTACGACTACAAACTGAACTTCATCTTTTAGAAGACGATCTTCCGGGGTTACTATTTCAAGC
>JBAYYO010000112.1:0-6444 GCA_041672985.1 Syntrophomonas sp.
AAGGCCATTATGCGGCTTGCCTTAAGTCGAGTGCGAAAGTTCTGTCATATTTTGTCGCGGCATAATAGATTTAAACCGGCTTATCAATGCCCATTTTGCCTGCTAGTCGCCCAAAATCGCCTCCACCAGGCTACAGGCGCTGCCGTCAGCAGTATGAATATCTGCCCCGCTGCTTCTTATTATGTCTTCCAGACAGACATCGTCCAGTAGCACGTCTTCTCCCTCTCTAAATACGACTTCGGGCAAAATGACCTTCTTGTTCCGGTAGTCATTGCCCAAGGTCGCAATGATATCCTGACCTGTCAGCAACCCGGTTACTGAAACCCCTCCCCCAAAGTATCGGTTGATTACCGGAACCAGTTTTACAGTTAAGCCTTTAATTTGATTGAGTCTCTCCACCACGCCCCGCAAAACCGCTTCCGCCGATTGTCCGGTAAGAAGGTATGCTTCTTGAGGGGGAACTGTAACCGGCAAGCTGTCTTCCATATCAGTAAATTCATCCAGGAATAGGCGGGATAATCCAATGCCATTCTCGATTTGGCAGTAGTCATCATAGTATTCTGCCCGCGGTAAGTCCTGGGAGGCACGCAAATAGAATTCGTCAGCCAGATATACAAATCCCTGGCCAAGTCTTTCTCTGAACTTTTTCTGGCAAGTTTCTATTGTTTTAATAGTAAACTTAGCTAACTCTGGAGTAACAGGGTTCAGAAGGGGCAGATTATTACGATGTCCTGTTAATCCCACCGGTACTATCCCCACCGAAGCCACTCCAGGATATAGTAAGGCCAGCTCTTCTATAGTCTCAGTCAAAATCCCTCCATCATTCCATCCCGGACAAAGCACAATTTGGGTATGGACCTCAATACCGGCGTTCGTTAATCGTTCTAGATCGTGCTTAATATTACCCGCCCGAGGATTCTTCAACATTTCTCTGCGCAAGTCTCCTTGGATGCAGTGAACAGAAACATAGAGAGGGCTGAGACGCATACTGACTATCTTTTCCCAATCGGGTTCACTCAGGTTGGTCAAGGTTATGAAATTACCATTAATAAAAGAATGACGATAATCATCATCTTTAATGTAAAGTGTTTTGCGCATATGAACCGGCAATTGATCAACAAAGCAAAACAGACAACGGTTCTGGCACGACCTCATTCGATCAAAGACTACCTCGGTGAAGTCCAGGCCCAACTCCTCATCATATTCTTTCTCAATTTCAATTGTCCATATTTCCTTATTCTCTTTTTCTACTTCTATTATTATATAATCATCTTGGGAATAAAACTGATAGTCAAGGATATCGTTTACAGTGTGACCGTTAATCGTTAAAAGCATATCGCCGCCTGCTATCTCCATTTCGGCAGCAATACTCCCTGGTCGAACATTATTAATCCGGGCTGAAATTTTAAATCACCATCCTGAACATATGCAATCTTTAGTAATTATCCACTATTACCAATCTCTACGCAAGAAAATCAAAGAGGTCAGATCTGTCCTAATCAAATCTGACCTTGTCCCTGAAATTCTCTACCTGTTGTTGGATGGCGATCAATTCCTGATTTAGCAGGTATTTAATCAAAGGAGCAATTAATCTATTTACTGCCTTGAATCGCCCCGCACGATGTAAAAAAAGCAATATCCTTTCATGTTTTATAAACACGGTCTGAACTATCAGGTCTTTCTCACTGCGATCGAATATTTTCACCATTTGTTCGATTGATTTTTGCGTCATAATGACATCTACGCCTGCTCCCAGGCTGTAAACACCATTTCCTTGCTGATCATATCCAACCAACAAGGGATCTCCCCGTGCCTCACTAATTCGATCTCCCCAGAACTTGAGATTACTGATATCATCCGTTTTTAGCTGGCCCAGATATAAATATGCCGCGATAAGGGGATGATATATACCAAGTGTCCCCAAAAATAAAACATTCATAATCATGTCGCCTGCGGGTCATGCTTGTTTTGTAGTGCTTTTAACCGGGTAATCTCGACCAGGTTCACCAGTTGCGCAAACGCCCTGGCAGTCCCCCAACTAACTATGGGCCGGCCCAGGAAAGCCCAACCCAAACGTCTTGATGTGAACCCCCCAATTTTCATGCTCCAATTTACCCGGTCCATACAATTGACCATTATGAGTTTATCTTGTCTTTCCAGTATTTTAGCTACACCCATCAACATCGAACTATAGCGATTGCTAAAACTCTTTTTACCCATCACATATATATCGTGCCCAAATTCATCCGTACCCATAAATCTTATCGACCCAAAATCTGCATCGCTGGTTTTATCGTAAAAGGGGATCTGCATTAAATCATCTACAGTGGGAATCCTGTTTTTATTTAACATTCCCAGGTGCAGAGCAGCTGCGGCAACTGAAGAATGTGATCCCCCAAAACAATGGTAAATAATCTTCATATTACTTTCACCATCATGGTTGCTCTATTATTAAGCACCTTATTTGGTAAGAGAGCCTTTGTTTAAAAGGTAGAATCCTCCTACAACCGCCGCTACCACTATTAATATTATAAATATGGTCGTCCCCGCCTTTTGGTCAGAAGCTGGCTTTTTAGCCGGATCGGCCCCGGGATTGGTTTGCCCCGCTGCCCCCGCAGATACTCCCAGAACCGCAGGCAGTACTTCAGCAAAAGCCCGTACACCTTTTTCAGCCGCTGCTTTATCGTTGGTATGTGCACCTACTTCAATTAACATGGCCCGTGGACTAAGGTCTTGATTGTAAGAGCCTTTGCCCATATAAATCCCGTCCGACAAACCGGGTGTCTTTTTATCCATAGCTGCTTTGAGATTCTTGGCAAATTCCAGATTAGTTTTCATATTAGGGTTGGACCTGCCTATTACCAGTTTTACCTTGGTAGCATCCTGGCCTTTAACTTTGGTTTGATATTCCCCCGGCGGCACGGCATCGCGGTGGATATCAATTATAGCGTCCGGGGCTTGCTTCATTAACCCCGCCGCAGTCTTCCGCGAACGATTATAAGCATTAATATCATGTGGATTATGGTTTTCAAGGTTATATTCCACATTAAATCCCATCGACTTCAATTTATCTACAAATGCGGCCCCGACGTCATATATGCCCCCCTTGCCTTCTATACTCTCCTTGCCATCAGTGGGCACATAAGATTCATCACTGTGGGTATGGTAGACGGCAATGGTAGGCTGGGCCCCTTGTTTAACGATTGGAACCGCTCCCTCTAAAATGCTGGACTGAGCCAGGGAATCATCAGCGATGGTCGGCATGGTCTCTTTACCCTGGTAAATGCAACGAGCTGTATAACCGTTTACCTCTACGACCACGTATTTGGAATTGTCACCTGCTATATAAGTGTCGCCCGTATATACCTGTAGAGCAGTCTGGTGAACGATATTATTCTGCTCATTAACCAGCGAGAAATACTCTCCCGACGGACTCTCCATCTCTGCGAGCGAGTATCCGCTGCAGGTCGCTAAGAAAAAAAGCGCCAGAGCCATGCATTTCCATATTTTAGGCATCGCCATCACCTCGTTTTTCCGTCTCCTCTTCACGAAGGGGCTTTGGAGCTGGTGCAGGCTCACGCAGATTTTCAATCAGTTCTGGTGGTCGGCCCTCAGTTTCTGGTCCTCCCTGCATCCTTTCCAAACTTTCCCCTATCAGTTCCGCCAGAAGCACAGCCAATATTCCCGCTAATATTAACGAATCAAATGCGCCCGCTCCACCTATATGCACGGTACCACGGAGTCCAGTACGCATCAAATATACGTATTGAGTAACATCCAAAGAAAGAACACCTATGACCGCTGCAAAAAAGGCGCCGCGGCGGGACCGACCTGCTAAGTAACCAACCACGCCAGCTATCAGGGGATAGATATAAATAGGATCAATGAATATCTGTTCCGGATCTGCGCCCAGATACCTGCCCGCCAAATAAAGAGACAGTGCCACCACTATTGCGGCTATGATAGACCTGCCTTTTTCCCAGGCCGTGCCTGCTCCCAGCCAGACATATATAGCTAGTATAACGGCTATAACACCTCCGGCATTAATGGTCACCCTGCCTCCCAGAGGTATATCAATAAAACTCCCGATAATAATGGCAGCAATTACTGCTAAAGCTGTTTTGTCATTCATCCTCAACTTATCAAGAACGCGGTGAGCAACCCCAAAATAGATCAAAATAGATACTATTACCAGACTTATCAAGCCTATCGGAAAATTAAGCATCTTAACTCTCATCCCTTTCTAATATTTTCGTTTTTTACGGGCAGGGAACAACAACGGTTTTAAGTAGTATATTGCCCGTTTGTCCGCTTATTATGTAAAGGATAAGAGCACAAAAAAATGCCCGGTTATATTCCGGACGCTTGTTAAAAACCTATTTATTTGACCATTGGATAGGGTCTATATTCCTGGCCCGCAGCCACTCAGCCATTTTACCCAAAATTAAAACTGGTTTGCTGCGAATATGCGCACAATTTCGAGCCCCACTCATCAGGAAAACTGATTCAAGTTGATAAAGCAATTTTTCAATATGCTGATCAAGTTCTTCCTCGCTGTGCTGCATCAGGACTTTCAGAAATAATCCTGTTATACCCACCATATCTGCCCCCATAGCAATAGCTTTGGCTGCATTAACCGCTGTTCCAATACCACCCGATGCCACTATCTGAATAGGTAATTGCAAAGATGCAATTTCAGCCAGACTTGCAGCCGTTGGTATACCCCATTCATCAATTTGATTATCAAATTTGCCATTGCGCAGATCTTCAATAACCAGGAAATTAGTCCCTCCACAGCCACCGTTATCGAATATCCGAATCCCAGCTCCGTAAAGTTTTTCCACTGCTTCACGAGAAAAACCAAAACCGACTTCTTTAGCTATTACAGGCACCGGACAGGTATCCACAATTCGTCCTACATTATTGATAATTCCCCGGAAATCACGCTCTCCTTCGACCATGGCCAATTCCTGCGGAACATTGAAGTGAAGCTGCAGACCATCCGCACCAACCATCTGGACTAATTCACAAGCTTGGTCAGAAGCGACATTGGCACCGCAATTAGCAATAATAACACCATCCGGGTTTACCTCGCGGGCGATGGCAAAACTATTCAATGTGGATTTGTTTTCTAACGCGATTGTCATTGATCCTACTGCCATGGCTAAACCATATTTATTGGCCATCCCAGCAAAAATACGATTAATATTGGTGCCTTGCTCCGTTCCGCCCGTCAGCGCATTGATTAGGATGGGATAATGCAGGGTTTTGCCCAGGAATCTGGTCTTAAGATCGATGTCTGGCCAGGACAGTTCCGGTACTGAATCATTCAGGAGGTATATGTCTTCAAAGCCACTGCTGCAAGGACCCCCGGGGGTATTCACTGCCAAAGCCAAATGCTCCGCTTTGCGCTTATATCTGATACTAATACCTCCCTGCAATTTTAGTTGCTAAATTTAACGCCTCGATGTCATTAACATTCAAAAATATTTCTTCTATAATTCCAAACTGCTCCAATTCCTCACGCCTTATAACCAAGGAATTCAGTTCCTCGAAGATCCGAATAAGTTTTACCTTATTGTTCTCCAGACAGGACGTTAACACCGGCATACATTTGCGGCTGTATACTGCCGCCAAGGGCTGCAGGTACGAGTCTATTTCCGGTACTACACTATCATAATCCCCCAGTTTGGAAATCATGTACCGCACCAGCTCCATATTCATAAACGGCACATCACATCCCATTACAAAAACGCTGTCATTATTGGCATGATAAAGACCAGAATGAATGCCGCTCACGGGACCCATGCGGGGATAAACATCTGGATATATTACTATATCCAGATGTTTATACAATTCCGGCTCATTACTGATAATTAATATTTCATCAAACAGCTGGGTAAATTTATCAATTATTATATTTATTACTGTCCGTCCAGAGATTTCCGCAAAAGCTTTGTTAAATCTCATGCGGGAACTTCTGCCACCGGCCAGAATCACTCCACTGGTTTTCATGATAGTCTGTCGCTCATATTAAACAAATCAACGCCTCCTGTCTTGCCCTCACTGCAAAGGGTTAACCACGAGAAAAAGGCTGCCTGCCGGCAGCCTAATAACGCACCCCTCATCCACCGGTTCCAGCGGAACCGCAGCCAAAGCAGGCATCAGCAGCTACTCCTAATCTGGAGGTGCTGAAAGACGATAGCAATTGTTGCAAATTCGTCGTACCACACTGAGGGCATTGAGCCTTGTCTTTATCAGCGTTGGAAATCATGAGGTCGAATTTATGTCCACATTCCTGGCATTTAAAGTCAAAAATCGGCATGGTTCTCCTCCCTTTTTCCAATGTTAATCCTGGCTTTCAATATCCTCATTTTCCCCTTGGGTCTCCGTATCCTGGGTTTCTGTATCCTGGACTTCCGTATCCTGGACTTCTGTATCTTG
>JBAYYO010000113.1:0-6417 GCA_041672985.1 Syntrophomonas sp.
CTGAATATGTTCCATTTATGGTATTGTCCATCAAAGCCGGCGGGGTTGGCTTAAATCTTACGGCTGCCAATCATGTCATCCACTTTGACCGCTGGTGGAATCCGGCCGTAGAAAATCAGGCTACGGATAGAGCCTTCCGGATCGGTCAAAAGAAAAATGTGTTAGTGCACAAATTCATAACCAGGGGTACGATAGAAGAGAAAATAGATCTTATGATAGAGGAAAAAATCAAAATGACTCAGGAGATCATTCCTGACATGAACGAATCATGGATAACCGAGCTGGACAACCAGCAATTGGTCGACCTATTCAGGCTTACTATTTAGCAGGAGGAAGAAACGATGTTCTATGACGACTACTCCCTTGAATATGTAACTAAGGCCGAAAAGCAAAAGATGGCTCAAAAGACCATCGCAAGGCTGAAGAAAAAAGGGAAAGTTGAGCTTGCCCCGGTTATTATAACCGGTCGCACTTTGGCCCGAACCTGGTGGGGAAAGGCCTGGAACGATAATCTGGAACGTTATTCGGACTACGCCAATCGTATCGGCCGAGGGCGTAGCTATGTACGCAACGGTGCGGTGCTGGATCTGAAGATAGAGCAAGGCATTATCAAAGCGTTGGTGCAGGGGAGTGTCAGCCAACCGTATGAAGTCGAGATTGCCATCCGCCCGCTGCTGCCCGCAGTATGGAAAAAAACACGCATTGCTTGCGAGGGCAAAATTGATTCCCTGCAGGAATTGATAGATGGGAAATTTCCGCCCGGACTGTCAGAATTGTTTACTGCCCAGGGCAGCGGTCTCTTTCCATCACCCCAGGAAATCACATTTAAATGTTCCTGCCCCGATAGGGCGATGATGTGCAAACATGTAGCCGCAGCCTTATATGGAATTGGAGCCCGGCTGGATGAAGACCCGACACTGTTTTTCACCCTGAGAGCGGTAGATATCCATGATCTTATCAATAAAGCTATTCAGGGAAAAACCCAAACAATGCTAAGTAAATCCGGGGCCAAAAGCCGTCGTATCCTCAAGGATGCAGATATAGCCGCCATGTTCGGAATGGAAGTGGAGGCTATGATTCCAGATGCCGCCAATAATACCGTTAAAAAGGAGAAGAAGAGAGGCAAGCGGATTTAGCGTAAGGACTTAACATGGTGAAACGCTTCGGAATCATATTTTTCTTCTGATATTTCAAATTCAATCCAGGCGGTGTAGTGGTTTTATTTTAGAAACAGACGGCGCAAGAGAATAACCGATGTATCATTGCGCACAATAAGTCCGGGGACTGCGGAACTTATTTCCAAGATCATTGGCTTGTGATAATATGTCTTTAATAAATAAAAGGAGGGTTTACCCATGATTCTTACAACAACACCGGGTATAGAGGGCAAGTCCGTTAGCGAGTATTTGGGTTTGGTGGCTGGTGAAGCCATTATGGGAGCCAATGTAGTCAGGGATATTTTCGCCAGTATTACTGACATTGTAGGGGGGCGCTCCGGTGCTTATGAGGCCAAGCTGAACGAAGCCCGCCAAATTGCGGTTAATGAAATGTCCGAAAGTGCCCGACGGCTTGGAGCCAATGCCATCGTAGGCATCGATATTGATTATGAGGTAATCAGGGACGGGATGCTGATGGTGGCCGCCAGCGGCACCGCAGTGAAGGTGGGTTAATTAGAAGTTGTTTTCTGACCCTTTCCAAAATAGAGGACCAACATAATTGATGTCGGTCCTCTGCTATTTTACAGGAGTATAATGGGTACTTTATGGAATAGGGTCATGTGTGTATAACCAAGCGGGCCAATTAGAATAATAGTATAGAAATCCAGCTTACATAGATCATCTCGTTCACACTGTTCCTTTCGCCAGAAGGTATTTGCACCATACTATAGAAATATAGCTGTCTACATTGAGTTTCAGACGGATTACAGGTAAACTTATAAAGATTTGAGCATGATTAGGAGGATAATAAAGGGTGGGCAAATATCTAAAATATCTTTTCATTGCTATTCCCTTCAGCATATATTTTCGGGTGAGCGGCAACGAGCTGGCCATGTTTTTTGCGGCTTGTGTTTCAATTATACCTTTAGCGGGTTTAATGGGGGAGGCTACGGAAAGCCTGGCCTGTCATACCGGCGAAAGGGTGGGTGGATTTCTCAACGCTACTTTTGGCAATGCTACCGAATTATTAATTACAATTTTTGCTTTGCGGGCAGGTTTGTTCGAGATCGTAAAAGCCTCTATCGCTGGTAGTATTCTGGGAAACATGTTACTGGTTCTGGGGCTGTCCATTATGGTGGGCGGTATCAAAAATGGGGAGCAGAAGTTTGACCGGGTCCATTTTAGTAATCAGACCAGCCTGATGTTTCTGGCCATCATAGCCCTGGTCATTCCGGCCGTCTTTTTTCAAGGTGAACAGCAGCATCATGCCCTGGAAGGATTCAGTCTGACCATTGCAATAATATTGCTGATGCTATATTTTGCCGGGCTGCTCTTTGCGATGGGGCGGCCTAGTAATGAAATCTGTGAGGTGGAGACTTCCCCATGGAGCCGTACTCGAGCGATCATGCTACTGGGACTGAGTACCATTTTTATTGCCCTGGAGAGTGAATTCCTGGTGGGGGGGATTGAGCCCGTAACTGAAGCTTTGGGGTGGTCACAGTTTTTCATTGGCATAATTATTATTCCGATTATCGGCAATGCTGCCGAACATTTTACGGCTATAACCGTTGCCTTGAAAAATAGGATGAATCTTTCTTTTGAGATTGCGGTGGGTTCCAGTACCCAGATAGCCATGCTGGTAACGCCGATTCTGGTATTGCTGAGCTTTGCCATGGGTACACCCATGACCATGATTTTTAATTTTTACGAATTAGTGGTCCTGGGCTTAGCCGTTCTGATAGCTCAATTCATAAGCCTGGACGGTGAATCAAACTGGCTGGAGGGTACTCTTCTGGTGGCAGCTTATTTTATTATTGCTATGGCCTTCTATTATTTATAGAAAGGATTTATGATTGGGCAACCACTACTTTACATTCCATGAACACCAAATACTTGTTGCTTAGTAACTCCCGCTCAACATTCGTATTTACAGCGTAACTCCACTCCATCAACACCGAGCTGGACGCGAAGATGTAATCCCGATGGATGGCCCTGATTCTGCGTGCATAATTCATAAGTTCGGTTACCTCATCATGGTCTAAAAACTCAGCTTGGCCGTAGGTGGAAACATCACCAGTCAGGTGGTCTATTATGATAGTCACATCCCTGAGCCCCAGCGTAGTCAAATTCCAGAGGTCCTTGTCCACCGCCTCAATTATGGTGCGGGTGGACTGGATATCGATAACACCACTTTTCAAGGCGATGAAATAAGGATAATAGATGATCAGATCATCCGGCGAAAACCTAGCCAGATACTCCCTGCCAATTGAAAGAGCTTCCTGAGCTGTTACACCCACTGCACGCGGCAAATTGAAGTCATTTCCCCGCAACAACGCAACTCGCACCGTCCAGAGCAGGTTATCATCCAACGCCTCCTGGCCTGTAAAAGGCTGCCAGGGAATGACAGGTATGCCCATTTTTTTAAGTTCATAAAATCCTTCCAGCTTATTCATCTCTACCCCCGGAGACCATCTAGTCGTCTCAGAAGCCAATTAAACAGAACTATGCAGACCCGGTAAAAGGATACTAACTCCAAACAAAGTAAAGAGTACTACTATTAAACCTATTCCAGGGAACCAGAGTGTTTCCATATCTAATCAGAGAAGGATATATTTACTTATTCGATAATTATCGAGAAAATCCTGCTTAATGGGAAGTTTTGAGGTGACAATAGCCGTTGGAGACAAAAAGGGCAGTCAATTAGCATCAGCTTTGCTGACTGTATATGTCCATTTTCTAGTAGAAGGAATGCGCAGGCTTCATAGAACTATATGGATAAACTATATTGTTGGCGGCCTCAAAAGCATGTAAAAAAACAATACCAGGAGCACTCGACTCCTGGTATTTATAATCATAACAAACTTTATAAAAATTATTATTGCTTTTGAGGATAATAATGAGTATGCAAGAGCTCATGGGATTTGTGACCCAGCGGCTCATGCAGGAAATCTTCATAAAGGATCTTGACCTCAGGATTTTCATGTGATTTACGAATAGGCAAACCTGCATCCTCGGCATAGATTGCATTGATTCTTTCTTTTCTCTTTTCTATTGTAGATGGAATAGGCTGGCCACCCCCGCCGATGCAGCCGCCAGGACAGCACATGACTTCAATAAAATGGTAAGGAGAGGTGCCGGCTTTGATTTCTTCCATAATCTTGCGGGCGTTGCCGAGCGAGTTGGCAACGGCCACCTTTACTCTGGTGCCGGCCAAATCCACCTCAGCTTCTTTAAAACCTTCAAATCCCCGCACCATGGTAAAGTTGACGTCTGCCAGGGGTTCACCCACCACTACTTCATAAACGGTTCTGAGCGCTGCTTCCATTACGCCGCCGGAAGCGCCAAAGATTACCGCTGCACCGGTATAAGCACCCAACAGGGAATCAAAGTTGCTGGGCTCCAGCTTGTCGAAGTCCAACTGCTCCAATTTGAACAGTTTGCCCAGTTCACGAACAGTAAGCACCAGGTCTACATCCCGGAAACCACTGGCATTCATCTCCGGGCGGGCGGCCTCAAACTTCTTGGCAGTACAGGGCATTATTGATACCGAATAAATCTTGGATGGATCTATACCCATTTTTTCCGCCCAGTAAGTCTTGGCCAGGGGGCCAAACATTTGCTGAGGTGATTTGCAGGAGGACAGATGGTCTAATTGGTCGGGATAAAAAGTCTCAATGAAATTGATCCAACCAGGGCTGCAGGAAGTTATCATGGGTAGGGTCCCACCTGTTTTTAACCTCTGCAACAACTCATTGCCTTCCTCCAGAATAGTCAGGTCGGCGGTGAAGTTGGTATGGAATACATAATCAAAACCCAGGGTTCTTAAACCGGCTACGAATTTCAGCATCTCCAGCGAACCGGTGGGCAGCCCTACCGCCTCTGCTACAGCTACCCTAACTGCAGGTGCAATCTGGGTGATAACGACTTTATCCGGATCAGCCACTGCGGCCAGGAATTTATCCATTTCCTCATTTTCTATGATAGCTCCCACCGGGCAGGCGAGGGCACATTGACCGCATAATACGCAGTTGGTGTCCGCCAGAGCTTGACCGTCCACTGTCTGCACATAACCGTCTTTGATCTCCAGGGCACCCACCGTTTGAACATCATTGCATACCTCCACACACCTGCCGCACAGGATGCATTTCGAGGAATCGCGAATCAAAGAGGGGGTGGATGTATCCTTGGGAATTTGCAGGGGTTTATTGGCAAAGGAACGGATGAGCAAGGTGTCTGCCAAAGATTGCAGTTCACAGTTTAAATTGCGGGCGCAGTTCAGGCAATCCTGGGGATGTACTGACAAGATGTTTTTTAGGTTTTTTCTCCTTTCCTCAATAATCTGAGGGCTAAAGGTTTGGATAACCATACCCGGGGCAACTGGTTCCGAACAGGCGGTCTTCATTTCGCCATTGACTTCCACCATGCATACCTTGCAGTTATCCTTAACTTTCAAGTCCGGGTGGCTGCACAATGAAGCGATCTTGAAACCGGCTGCTGAAGCAGCTTGCATAACGGTAGAACCATCTGGAACCGATGCACCTACGCCGTTGACAATGACATTGACCATAAAAATGTCTCCTCTCCCATCTTGTGAAAATTTGAACGTTGCCGTTACTTCACTTCAGTTTATGGGGAGAAAAACATAGTGTCAAGAAAATCCAGGAGACTAAAAACGACATTTTTCGCTAGGACAAAACTTATTGGAATTGCCGTTTCGTAGTGGTTAATGGCTGCCGATGTTACGGGATTGGGAAAGGGAGCTGTAGAATCGTTAATTGCAGCGTTACTTATCTACATCATGTTTTTTGGACCAGCCTTGCCGGTAACGGAGCACCTTGAAACTGCAACGTTACTTATCTGAGGGTTTTGCATAATTAGTTTTTTCTTAAAAATAACCGGCATTTTAGAATTGTCATCCTGAGGCAACGCCGAAGGATCTCAAAGATTCTTCGCTAACGCTCAGAATGACAGGTTGGATTTTTCCATTATGCAAAACTCTCAATTATATAAACTGTAATTCTACTCTGGAAGTACGAATTGACTCAGTTTTACTGCAGGGGAGATTTCACCCTCGCGGGTACAGGTATTCTCGGCGGGAAATGGTTTTATTCTGGCATTACGGAGAGTGAATTCTCCGCTGCGATGAATGGGAAAGGGGAGGTTTTTTATGAATAACAAAATTATTAGAAATATCGTTCTGTTTAGTTTTGTTGTTATTATCAGCGGGTGGATAGGCGTTCTGGTGGACTCCTTCTTGACC
>JBAYYO010000114.1:0-6391 GCA_041672985.1 Syntrophomonas sp.
ATACAGGCTTCAAGGTTTTCAGGCTGGATACCTCAAATCTCAAGGCCTGGGACCCGGATGTTGAAGAACTGGAAGATACTCTTAATGGCATGGTCGATCCCATCAAGGAAGACCGCACCCAGGAAGATATGCTATACGAGATTATGCTCAAATACGGTATAGACCTGACCATGCCCCTGGAAGAAATTCAGATAGCAGGTAAGACTGCCTATTCCCTGGGCTTGGGCTATATGATTGTCTGTCTGGAAGACGGGCTGACCCTTGACTTTATTGAAGCTATTGGCGCTATGAAACAATCTGGCCAGGAAATAGCCCGGGTGGTTTCCCGCGATTCCGGCTTTGCCGATGATAATGTCAAGACCAATGCCGTGCAGCTGTTTAAGAAATTCGGCATTGAAGACTTCCGGACCATATAGCGAGGTGATAAGTAATGAAACTAAAATTTGATTCCGACCAGCAATTCCAGTTAGATGCCATCACCTCAATAACCGACATATTTCAAGGTCAGGCTGTAAAACAGGCCAATTTCTCAGTTGCTGCCACTATGAGCGGCGGCGCCCAGGGTGAATTAGGTTATCAGACTGAGTTGGGTTATGCCAATAAACTGGATCTGCTCGATGATGAACTTCTGGAAAATGTTAATCGCATTCAACTCCGCAATGGTTTACCGAAAAGCATTGATATTCAGGGCCGCAACTTTACCGTAGAGATGGAAACTGGTACCGGTAAAACCTACGTCTATATTCGTACTATCTATGAGCTTAATAAGCTTTACGGATTTACCAAATTTATTATCGTAGTCCCTTCCGTAGCTATCCGCGAAGGGGTTAATAAATCCCTGGAGATTATGGAGGAACATTTCAAGGGCCTTTACGAAGGCGCTAACTGTGACTTTTTTATCTATGATTCCTCCAAGCTGGGCCAATTAAGAACCTTTGCTACCAGTTCCAATATACAGATTATGATTATAAATATAGATGCCTTCCGCAAGAGCTTTGTGGACCCCGAGAAACCTAATAAGGCCAACATCATTCACCGTGAGCATGACCGTATGAATGGCCGCAAGCCCATAGAGTTTATTCAACAGACTAACCCTATTGTGATAATTGATGAGCCACAGAGTGTTGACAGAACCGATAAAGCCAAGGAAGCTATTGCCTCGTTAAATCCCCTTTGTACTTTGCGCTATTCCGCCACACATGTGGAAACCTATAATCTGATGTACCGTTTAGGGCCGGTAGATGCTTATCAGAAGAAATTGGTGAAAGAAATTGTAGTAGACAGTATTAAGGAAGCCGGAAACTTTAACCGACCTTATATTCGTCTGGTATCTGTCAAAAACACCAATGGATTTCAGGCCGTTCTGGAACTGGACATAAAGAATCGTTCCGGGGTGGTACAAAGAAAACAAAAAACGCTTAGAGTAGGGCAGGACCTATTTGATATATCCGGAGAAAGAGAAATTTATTCCGGTTATATTATCAATAACATTGACTGTTATCCCGGTAATGAGATGATAGAATTCACCAATGGCAGTTACCTGCACCTGGGAAAAGAAATGGGAAACATCAGTGTGGACGACATTAAACGGGGCCAGATAAGTGCTACTATCAAACACCACCTGGATCGGGAACTGCGCTTGCTACCTCAGGGTATAAAAGTCCTTTCCCTCTTTTTTATTGACCGGGTAGACAACTACCGCATATATGATAGTGACGGGAATCCCCAAAAGGGTAAGTATGCCATAATGTTCGAAGAAGAATATGCCAAGCTGATTAAACTGCCAAAATACCGCACCCTTTTTGAAGACCATAATTATATGCTCAATGATGATCCAGCCATAGTTCATGATGGCTATTTTTCCATTGACAAAAAAGGAAGAATCAAGGATACCCGTGGTGACACCCTGGCTGACCATGACACCTATAATCTGATAATGAAGGAAAAGGAAAAGCTGCTCAGTTTTGAAACCCCCTTGCGTTTCATCTTTTCCCATTCAGCGCTGAAGGAAGGCTGGGATAATCCCAACATCTTTCAGATTTGCACCCTGATTGAAGCACGGGAAACCCTTACCCGCCGGCAAAAGATTGGCCGTGGCCTGCGCCTCTGCGTCAATCAGGAGGGGGAAAGAATATTTGACCCCCAGATTAACACCCTGTCAGTTATGGCCAATGAATCTTTTGCCGAGTTTGCGGAAAATCTGCAGAGCGAAATGGAAAGCGAAACTGGAGTAAAATTTGGTTTTATTGAAAAACATGCTTTTGCCGGCATCTCCTATACTGACGATTCCGGGAAGATAGAGAATCTGGGTTACGAAGCTTCAGAAAATCTATGGGGCTTTCTTTTGGAGGAAGAGCTTATCTATAAGACTGGAAAAGTTAAGCAGGAATTGAAAGAACAAATTGCCAACGACACCTTGCAGGTGCCGGAAGAGTTTAAACATGTTGAACAGGAAATTAAACAGGTAATACGCAAATCACTTAATAAAATACCTGTACGCAATTATAATCAGGAAGTTACTGCAACGTTGAACAAACGGGTTTATCTGGGACCGGAGTTTGAATCCCTATGGAACCGCATAAAATACCGCACTACTTATTCCATCGCTATGGATATTGAAAAATTAGTACGGGAATGTGTGGATGCCATAAATAGAATGCCAGCCATACCGAAAGTTCGCCTGATTCAGGAAAGTGCCCGTATTGATATCAAACAGTCAGGCGTTTCCGGAGAATTGACCAGCGTAAAAGTTCTTGACCAGGTAGATATCAAACACTCTTTGCCCGATATCCTGCGTTATCTGCAGGATGAAACCAGGCTGACGCGAAGAACCATCGTGAGAATACTAATTGAAGCCCGGAGGCTGGAGGATTTTAAAAACAACCCCCAGAAATTCATGGAAGCGGTAAGTGATATTATCAAACAAAAGATGAAGCTTATGATTGCAGACGGTATTAAATACGAACGAGTTGGCAATCTGGAATTCTACCGGCAGGAACTGTTTGAAATGCAAGAACTCACCGGCTATTTGAAATCCAATGCCATAAAGGTAGAGAAATCTGTTTATGACTACCTCATCCTGGATTCCAATACTGAAAAAGAATTTGCCCAAATGCTGGAACAGGATGATGAAGTGAAAGTCTACACCAAGCTGCCGCCGAAATTTGTTATAGAAACCCCCATCGGCAATTATAACCCCGACTGGGCTGTACTGGTTGACAAATACGGCACTGAAAAACTCTACTTTGTAGTTGAAACCAAAGGCAGCACCGACACCGGTCAGCTAAGACTATTTGAAAACTATAAAATTGAGTGTGGCAAAAAACACTTCGCCGCCCTGGAAACCGGGGTTACTTATGATGTAGCGAATGATTATTCGAAATGGAAGGTGGGGGTTTAACGTATAGCAGCCCAAGCTGGGTTGATATCTATTACCCAAACCGAAGATCTATGTCATCCCCTATACCCACCTATTTTTAGCACAAACACTTGTTCTTAAACTTAGTGACAAATGGTTTGTGATGGGATAAAATGATAAAAATGGGTTTGGAGGGTACTCATGGAAAGGGAAGTATTTTTTGAAGTGTCAAAAGAACAGTCTTTGGTTAAGGCCAGAATTGTAGAAAAATACTTTGGAGCTTGGTCCAAAGTGATCATTCCGTGGGCAAAAAAATATGATAGGAAAATAGCTTATATTGATCTATTTGCTGGGCCAGGTCGTTATAACGATGGCAGCAAGTCTACTCCATTATTAATACTGGAATCGGCTATAAATAATGTTGATTTGTCTAATATGCTAGTCACAATTTTCAATGATAAGGATAATATAAACACGGAATCCTTAAGGAAAGCAATAAACGAAATTCCCGGTATTGAGAGGCTGAAGTACTATCCGGTAATAAAGACCGGTGAGGTAGGAGCAGAAATCCTTCGCAGGCTTGAAAAACTAAGATCGATACCTACCTTGTTTTTCATTGATCCCTGGGGATACAAAGGTTTATCATTACGATTAATCAATGCTGTATTGAAAGACTGGGGTTGTGATTGTATATTCTTTTTTAATTATAACCGGATCAATATGGGACTTACCAACCCTTTTGTTGAAGAACATATGAATGCATTGTTTGGGCAGGAAAGAGCAGATAGTCTAAGAGCCAGGTTAGGTCATATGAACCCTTACGAACGGGAAATGACTATAGTGGAAGAAATGAGTGGAGCTCTACGAGAAATGGGAGACTACTATGTTTTACCGTTTGGTTTTAAGAATAATAGGGGAAACAGAACAAGTCATCATCTATTTTTTGTCAGTAAGCACTTTAGAGGTTATGAGATAATGAAAGACATAATGGCCAGGGAGAGTACTGACAGCCCTCAAGGGGTGGCATCTTTTCAATATAACCTTGCCAACCAACGATGGCCGATTTTATTTGAATTGACCAGACCGTTGGATGATCTGGAGGAAATGCTTTTGGATGAGTATGCAGGAAGAACGTTGACTATGCAACAAATTTACGAAGAGCACAATGTAGGAAAAGCATACATTAAGAGAAATTATAAAGAAATATTAATTAAAATGGAAGCTACGGGCAAAATTATGGCTGATCCACCTGCAGGCAAGCGTCGGCCGATTAAAGGTAAAATAAGTTTTGGAGATAAGACCATGGTAATATTTCCGGCGAGGAGCAAATGACATGGCGAACAAATCAACTATTGAATGGACAGAATCAACCTGGAATCCTGTGACAGGCTGTACTAAAATCAGTGCTGGGTGTCAGCATTGTTATGCGGAACGCATGGCCCGCAGGCTTAAAGCTATGGGACACACTAATTACGTTAATGGTTTCGAGATCACAATACACGAACAAATGTTGGAATTGCCGTTAAAATGGAAAAGACCACAGATGATATTTGTTAATTCCATGAGCGACCTTTTCCACAAGGATATTCCTGTAGAGTATATTCTCCAGGTTTTTAATATCATGCAAAGAGCACATTGGCATACTTTCCAAATATTGACTAAGCGTGCTGAACGATTACAAGAATTATCGCCACTGCTACCCTGGACCAGCAACATATGGATGGGAGTAACCGTTGAGAATTGGCAATATGTAAGCAGGATAGATAATCTACTAAAAACTGGTGCTAAGACCCGATTTATATCCTTTGAACCCTTGCTTTCACAAATCACTGATCTGAATCTTAGCGGAATTGATTGGGTTATTGTTGGAGGAGAGTCTGGGCCTGGAGCACGTCCTGTGAAGGAAGAATGGATACTGGAAATTCGTGAGAAGTGTTTCGAAAAAGATGTTCCTTTTTTCTTTAAACAATGGGGAGGGACTAATAAAAAGAAGAATGGACGATTACTGGAAGGCAGAACCTGGGATGGTAAGCCGGATAACAATTTGGCTTTATCATAATCACAAACAAGTATTTTTGATCAGCTTGTAAGTGAGATTTTAGCAAAGATAGTTTAGTTAAAAGCGGAAACTAGAATAACGGCTGAAAGAGAGGAATAGCAGAATAAAGGCTACTCTTTGGGTGTCTTAAGGGTAAAATTGAAACAAAGAAGTGATATGCTACAATGCGATAAAAGTATTAAAAAGTACGGAAAGCAAATATACTTATTTTTCCTTGAAAAAGAAGAGGTGAAAAAATATATAAGTGTTTATCATATCATACATGATTTCGGCAATTTTCGTGCAAGCGGGCCTTCTTTTCACCAGATTACCAGGCAAAGCGGAAATATATTTCAATAACTCGGGGTCAGGCCCCGAGTTATTTATTCCCCAAAAATTGTAAATTATTCTTTACAGCCGGTATTAGTATGTTAGAATTATAGGCACAACGAGTCTTCAAATGGGGGGAATCATATGGAGCCCTTGGATAGTATTCGCCGGCACATGTCTGAGTTGCAGGATGATTTTTTAGTATCAAAAATCGGGGTGTTTGGTTCATTTGCCAGGGGCGAAGCTACAGATGCCAGTGATGTTGATATCCTGGTTGAATTCAGTGATTCTGTTGATATCTTTCATTTCATTCGGCTCCAGAATCGCCTTACTGCTATCACTGGCCGAAAAGTGGATCTCGCTACTCCGCAGGCGATTAAACCGCTGATTAAAGATCAGGTTTTACGGGAGGTATTGTATATATGACCCGTAACCAGAAATTGTACCTCGAGGACATGCTAGAAGCGATTACAGCGCGTGCTATCAGAACAGCCATAACACAATGATATCTAGAAAAAAACGAGGCCGGAGCCTCCGTGGATTGATAATATTGCGCAATAACTCGGGGCTTGACCCCGAGTTATTGCATCACGGTTGCAGCCAAGGACCATCTTTTGCTATGATAGGACATTGAGGCTGCCAATGAAAATATAATAGAAAGTCGG
>JBAYYO010000115.1:0-6360 GCA_041672985.1 Syntrophomonas sp.
TCGGGCCCACATGCCTGACGAATGGGGCTAATCTCCTGCGGCGAACACACTACCCCGCCCATTCCCGATTCCTTGGCCATTAATGCCCATTTTACCACTAACTCCTCCACCTTCATACCAGTCACAAACATCTCTTCCGCCAGTTCCCGCTGCGAAATGCTGGTCAAAACTGTGACCGCCAGAATTATAGGAGGTGTTATTCCCCTTTGGTCTGCTTCCTCTTGGGCTGCGGCTGCCACCTTGCGCATCATTTCTCTTCCTCCGGCCGCATGAACATTAAACATATAAGTATTCAGACGGGTCAGGACTTTGCCGGCTGAACCTACTGTGTTGGGAATATCATGTAATTTCAAGTCCAGAAATACCCGGCCTCCTAAATCATGAACCCGGTTTACTATATCGGGACCAACACTGTTATATAGCTGCATTCCTATCTTGAAAACACCTACATAACCGCTCAATTTCTTGACCAGAGCCAGGGCCTCTTCCCGCGTATCGACGTCCAGGGCCAGCACAATTCTATCCTTAGCCTCCATCAGTATTCCTCCTTTGGATTACATATTACTATTGTATAGCGGCTCCTGCTATATCACTCAGTTTCTGCACCTTATTTTCCAACATAAATGTCTTTAATCCAGATACGATATCATCCGCCAGCTGCGGGTTGACAAAATTGCCGGTACCGACTGATACTGCAGTAGATCCGGCCATGATAAATTCCAGCGCATCCGTAGCATTCATTATTCCGCCTCCTCCCAATATGGGCAGATCTATCTCCCGGCGTACCTGATATATCATGCGTAGAGCGACCGGTTTTATAGCCGGTCCCGACAACCCGCCAAAAACATTGGCTAAAACCGGTCGCCTGGTTTTGACATCAATCGCCATACCCATCAGGGTGTTAATCATGGATAAAGCATCGGCTCCGGCTTCCTGGGCAGCCCGAGCTATCTCTACAATATCGGTGACATTGGGACTGAGTTTGGGCATCACCGGCAGAGAAGTCTCCGCTTTTACCGCCTGGACTACATTCTTAACCATTATTGGATCAGTTCCAAATTGAAGACCACCCTGTTTGACATTGGGGCAGGATATATTAAGCTCAATGCCAGCTATCCCCGGACAACCTTCCAATCGGGCGGCTATGCCTGCATATTCTGCGATGGTATTACCAGCCAGATTAGCAATCACCGTCACCTTTTTTTCATACAGATAAGGAAGATACTCGTTCACAAATACGTCAATTCCAGGATTCTCAAGTCCAATAGCATTCAGCATACCCGCCGCTGTTTCAATAATGCGGGGGGGAGCATTGCCAAAACGCGGTTCCAGTGTAGTGCCCTTGACTATCACCGCCCCAATCCCGGCTATATCAATATATTCCTCATACTCCCGGCCATAGCCAAAAGTGCCCGAGGCCACTGCGACGGGGTTGTTCATCTTGATACCACCGAGGTTAACGGTCAGGTCCAACTCCATCTCTTTACTAAGCTTTTCCATTGCAGCACCCCCTCTCAACCCATATTCTTATAAAGTTCAACTTCATTAAAATTAAAAACCGGTCCGTCTTTACACACCTTCACATACCCTTCATCAACGGTTTTGAGCCGGCGGGCACAACCTAGACAGGCGCCCACTCCACAGGCCATATGTTCCTCGAGCGACACTTCACCCCAAATATTATGGGCCTGTGCCCACTGAGCCACTGCTGCCATCATCGGTTCCGGACCACAGGTATATACTTTATCGATATCACCGGGGTTGTTCAGCCCGGTAAGCAAATCAGTTACCAATCCCTTATGCCCGCTGCTCCCATCCATGGTGGCAGGTAAGACCTGCATATCCAACTCATCAAACTTGCAGGTCACGAGCTGTTCAGCAGTCCCTGCTCCGCACATAACCAACACCCGGCATTGCCTCTCCTTTAAGACCCGGCCCAGATACAGGAGAGGGGCAATCCCCACTCCACCGCCTACCAGAATTATGTTTTCCGGTCGGTGAGGCAGAGTAAAACCTCTTCCCAGTGGTCCCATGACATCAATATATTGGTTGGTCTTGAGACCTGTCAATAGATCGGTGCCCTTACCTACTACCCGGTAAAGAAGTGAAATCCTGCCGCTGCCCTCCACCACATCATAAATGCTCAAGGGGCGGCGCAGCAGAGGGGCATCTGTACTGCCGGGCCTCACATGCAGGAATTGACCCGGTTTACATCCCCGGGCGATAGCCGGGGATGTAAACTCCATAATAAACATATCCCTGGCTACCTGTCGGTTACTAAGCACCATTCCTTTTTCTAATCCAGACATATATTCATACCTCCGCGATTAATCCTTATTTGAACGATCCGTTAACATATTCTTGCAAGGAATTGCACTGCATATCTCCAAGATGCTTCCCTTCCCCCATAACTTCCTGCATAACCTTTAAGGTATCCAATGAAGTCAGACAGGGGACATTTAGTTCCACTGCTACCCGCCGGATTAGAAATCCGTCACTGAACTGGGTACGACCGTGGGTGAGGGTGTTGACGATAAAATCCACCCGACCGGAACGGAGCAGATCGACAATATTGGGAGAGCCTTCTTTTATCTTTTTAACTGCTTCCACTTCAATACCAAAATCGCTCAAGGCTCGAGCCGTACCTTCCGTAGCTATCAGTTTAAAGCCCATATCAGCAAAACCTTTAAGGATGGGCAAAGCTTCTTCTTTATCCTTGTCGGCAATGGTGGCTACAATAGTCCCTTGCTGAGGAATTTCCATTCCGGCCGCAACCAATCCCTTATATATGGCAGTTTTCAGGGATCTATCTATGCCCATTATTTCACCGGTGGATTTCATTTCCGGTCCCAGAGATATATCCACCTGTTCTAATTTGTTAAAGGAAAACACAGGCACTTTCACCGCATAAAAGTCCGGTCGCGGCTGCAGCCCAGGCTTACAGCCTAACCCTTCCAATGTCTTACCCAGTGCCACCTCGGTGGCCAGTTTAACCATGGGGATGCCAGTAATTTTGCTGATGAACGGTACAGTACGGCTGGAACGAGGATTAACCTCGATTACATACAGTTCATTTTCAAACTCTACAAACTGGATATTGATAAGCCCTTTGACTTTCAAGGCCCGAGCCAGGCGGGTAGTGTAATCCACTACCTTGGCTTCGATCTCCGGACAGATATTGTGAGCAGGAAATACCGCCATACTATCGCCGGAATGAACGCCAGCTCTCTCAATATGCTGCATTATACCGGGAATTAAAACCTGTTGGCCATCTCCTACCGCATCAACTTCTATTTCCTTACCCAGCAGATATTTGTCCACCAGGACCGGATGTTCGCGGTTGACCTTCACGGCCGTGGCCATATACTGTTCCACTTCCTTCTGGTTATACACTATTTCCATGGCTCGGCCCCCTAGCACATAGGAAGGACGCACCAGGACCGGATACCCTATCATATCGGCTGCTTTGACCGCATCTTCAACCGAATAGACACTTTTTCCAGGCGGACGAGGGATACCCAGTTCCTCCAGCAGTGTATCGAAGCGGTCCCGATCCTCCGCCCGATCGATGCTATTATTAGAAGTTCCCAGGATTCTAACCCCTACTTTGTTCAGAGGTCCAGCCAGATTAATGGCCGTCTGTCCGCCAAATTGTACAATTACCCCTTCCGGCTTCTCCTCCTCAATGATATTCATTACATCCTCAAATACCAGCGGCTCGAAATAAAGCCGATCCGAAGTATCAAAGTCGGTGCTTACCGTTTCCGGATTATTATTCACAATGATAGCCTTAATGCCTGCCTCCTGCAAAGCCCAAACGCAATGCACCGAGCAATAATCAAATTCTACCCCCTGACCGATGCGTATCGGACCCGATCCTACCACCAGCACCTTTCTGGCATTCCGGTCATGGGTGGCTTCATTTTCTTCCTCATAACAGGAGTAGAAATAAGGCGTTACCGCATCAAACTCGGCCGCACAGGTGTCCACCAGTTTATAAGTTGGAACGACCCCTTTATCCTGGCGCACTCGATGAATATGGACTTCCTCAACTCCTTGCAATTGGGCAATCTCAATATCGGCAAATCCCATTTTTTTAGCCGCCCGGAGCAATTCCTCATCTAAAACCTCACCCTTGAGACGCAGGGAAAAATCCAAAATATTTTTAATTTTTTTCAGGAAAAATTTATCAATACGGGTGATCTCCCAGATTTCATTTATACTCATACCGCGGCTGAAAGCCTCGGCAATTATGAATATTCTCTCATCATCGGCATGGATCAAGCGCTCACGCAGTTGTTCATCTGTCAAGGTCAGCAATTCCGGCAGCCTCAAGCCATTAATGCCTAACTCCAGACAGCGGATGGATTTCAAGAAAGCCGCTTCAAAACTGCGGTCAATAGCCATAACCTCTCCAGTCGCCTTCATCTGGGTTCCCAGCTTGCGGTCGCCAAATACGAACTTATCAAAAGGCCAGCGGGGCATCTTTAAAACCACATAATCAATGGCCGGTTCAAAACAAGCAGTGGTTTTACCAGTAACCGCATTGGGTATCTCCTCCAAATTGAAGCCGATGGCAATTTTAGTGGTTACTTTGGCGATGGGATAGCCAGTCGCCTTGGAAGCCAGGGCGCTGGACCGGCTGACCCGGGGATTCACTTCAATTACATAGTACTTTTTACTGAACGGATCGAGTGCAAACTGGACATTACAGCCCCCCGCTATCTTCAAGGCGCGTATTATCTTTATGGACGCAGCCCTTAGCATCTGAAATTCCTCGTCGGTAAGGGTTTGGGCCGGGGCGACCACGATGCTGTCTCCGGTATGAATCCCCACCGGATCCACGTTCTCCATAGAGCAAATGATAATGCAGTTGTCATTGGCATCCCGCATAACCTCAAACTCTATCTCCTTGTATCCCGCTACGCTTCTTTCAATCAAGGCCTGGCTGATGGGGCTGACTTTGAGCCCCTTGTTAACTATATTTCTAAGTTCTGATTCGTTATGAGTATGACCGCCTCCGCTGCCCCCTAGAGTATAGGCAGGACGGACGATGAGCGGATACCCTATAGTGTTGGCAAATTCGACGGCAGCATCCACCGAGGTAACAATAACGCTCTCGGGAACCGGCTCGCCTATTTCCTCCATGGTTTGTTTGAATAGTTCCCGATCCTCCGCCCTGGCAATCGCCTCCAGAGGAGTCCCCAGCAGGGGAATTCCATACTCTTCTAGAATCCCTTCCCGATCCAAAGCCAGAGCCATATTAAGACCCACCTGTCCGCCCAGAGTGGCGATGATGCCATCCGGCTTTTCCTTTTCCATTAGCTTACGGACTGTATCGATGGTAATGGGTTCAATATAAACATGGTCAGCTATGTGGGTATCGGTCATAATAGTAGCCGGGTTGCTATTCAAGAGCACCACCTCAATACCCTCTTCTTTAATAGCCCGGCAGGCCTGGGTCCCGGCATAATCGAATTCTGCCGCCTGACCGATAATGATTGGGCCCGAACCAATAACCAGTACCTTTTTTAAACCCTTTTTGATTGGCATGCATTTTCCTCCATCTTAGTGTAGATTTATAAGTTGTTTATAAATTGTTGAAAGTAAACTCCGGTATCGCTATACCCTGGATAACCTTCGGGATCGAACTGCAGCGAGAATATAGGCAAATGCCGGTGCCTAATCCCCTCCACAGTGTTGTCATTCAGGCTTCTCATGGTTACTTCAATATCGGTGCCGGCTAAAGATGGGTCATCTATGGTAAACCCGTGGTTTTGCGTGGTAATGTATACCCGGTTATTCTCGAGATTTTTGACCGGGTGATTACTGCCTCTATGACCGTGATCGAGTTTATGGATCTCTGCTCCCAGAGCCAAAGCAATTATTTGATGTCCCAACCCCACCCCAAACAGGGGGAACTTACCTATCAACCTGGTGGTGGTTTCAATAACATAAGGTATTGTATGGGGGTCACCGGGGCCATCCGATATAAAGACCCCGTCCGGTTGGAGGGCCATTATATCTGCCGGGTTGGTAGTCGCAGGCACAGCCATAACCTCACAATCCCGGGTTAAAAACGAGTCTATTACCCCTCGTTTCATCCCTAAATCCAAAATGACTATCTTATTTTTTCCGCTGCCATATTTCATGAGATTCTTGCGAGTTACATATCTTACCAGGTCCCCTTTTTGCCCCTCGTAGGCACGGTGAGCTCTCTGCATTAAACCTTCCCTGTCACTCAGGTTGTCAGTAATGACTCCCCCCATATTCCCGTGTTTGCGTACGACTCTGGTCACCGCCCTGGTATCCACCTCGCTCAGGACCGCTACTTCATATTTATTCAGGAAGCTGATTATG
>JBAYYO010000116.1:0-6350 GCA_041672985.1 Syntrophomonas sp.
GTTTTTCAACAATCTTGGAAGAATGGACACCGTTGATATAGGTAGACTTAATAACATAAAGCGAAGCAGCATTTTTGGACTTAGAGACTTTCAGCCGCATTGAAACACCTCCTATCCCTTATATTATGACATATTACTCAAAGGTACTCAATAGAAAAATGGAAAATTTGACAAAAAAATAAGCCTTTTCAGGCTTCTCAAGGCTTTTTCTTCTATTCAACTGTCAAAGACCCGGCTTGCTCAGCTCGTGGACAAGGTAAGTACAACCACCATTTAAGGCATAAAACAGATAAATAGCGCACGCATTTATTGACAATAATATTAGATGCGGACTATAATTAGAATGTTGTTGTTCTCATGAGGTGTAAACGATGAAACTCGATCTTAGAAGGCTAAAAACACATCCGATGGGAAGCGAAGCTTTTTGTCTGCAAACCAGGGGGAATGATGATTTTCTATCTGAATTAGGTGGTAAATTTCTGTCTCCGGTTGAAGTTGAAATTGTAGTGGAGAATACCGGCACGATATATGCCGGTCGAGGTAGTCTTCGAACTGTCGTCCAACTACCATGTTCCCGTTGTCTACAAGATGTTGCTTGCCCTTTGGAGACCGAATTCGATGTAGCTATTGTGGAAATCACCGGGAGTAAGCAGTTTAATGCTGACGAAGGATTTGTTTTTCTAAATGGGGATGAGGCGGATATTGGCTCCGTCGTTGAAGAAGTAATTTTTATGGCCATTCCGATATGTCCGTTATGTAACGAGGACTGTCGGGGGTTATGTCCGGTTTGCGGTCAGGATAAAAATACTTCCCCTTGTTCCTGTGAAAAAGATACTATTGATCCCAGGTGGGAGAAATTGAAGAGTTTAGAGTAAGAAAGGAGGTTGTATGGATGGGTGTTCCTAAGAGAAGACATTCGCATGCCCGTACGAATAAGCGCCGTTCTGAATGGAAGAAAATAGATAGCCCTGGATTGGTGGCGTGCCCGCAGTGCCATGATCTGATGTTGCCGCATCGTGCATGTTTGAGTTGTGGATTTTATAAGGGTAAGAATGTTATTTAATGACCTATCTTTAATAGATAAGAAAAAGTAAGCAATAGCTTTTTGGCTAGGACTTACTTTTTTTATTATAAGAAAAAATAAGCCAATAGACGGTGATATGCCCGGGAAAGATTAATAATACTTGAAGGCATTCACATCTTAAAGCTCTTTAATCCCTTATAGGGGTGCCTGCAGCTATAGGGGAAAGTGAGTATTTCAAAGGAGGCTGTTTATGAAAATTGCCGTAGATGCAATGGGGGGAGACCATGCTCCCCAGGAAATAGTAGCCGGAGCTATCCAATGGGCCGAATCTTCAACCACTCAGCTGGTGCTGGTGGGACAGGAAGAACCCATCAGCAGGGAACTTAATAAGTATGCATATGATCATGATCGAATCAGCATTGTTAATGCCACGCAGATTATGGAGATGAATGAGTCTGTGACAGCTCTGCGCAAAAAGCAGGATTCTTCCATTGTAGTGGCTACGCGTCTAGTCAAGACGGGAAAAGCCGATGCCATAGTGTCATGTGGCAGCACTGGCGCCCAGATGGCAGCGGCTACACTTATTTTGGGCAGATTGGAACATATTGAGCGTCCACCCATTGTTTCTGTAGTGCCCGGTATAGCAGGGAAAATATCATTGCTTCTTGACGTTGGCGCCAATGTGGATTGCAGACCGCAGCAAATGGTGCAGTTTGCGCTGTTGGGAAGGGTTTATGCGTCTATTTTAACTGGCCTCGATAATCCCCGGGTAGCCTTGCTAAACAATGGTGAGGAAGAGGGCAAAGGTAACACCTTGAGCTTGGAAACCTACCAACTACTGCAAAAACGAGCCGATCTAAACTTCATAGGTAACGTTGAAGGCCGGGATCTTTTTTTTGATAAGAGTGATGTAGTCGTGTGCGACGGTTTTGTCGGTAATTTGTTATTGAAAAGCATGGAAGGAATTGCTCGGTTGATCGGTGCGGCCTGTCAGGAGGAATTGGGAAGACTGCCTTCGGTTTTTAGGCAATTTGATTACAGTCATGTTGGAGGAGCGCCTCTGCTTGGAGTTAATGGGATAAGTATTGTTTGTCACGGCAGTTCGAAACGGGAAGCCGTTTTTAATGGGATTAGACTCGCGGAGCAATGCGTGCACAAGGATATGGTAAAGAGCCAAATACTAGCATTAAGCAAGGCACTATAATATAATAATAAGAAATAATCCAGGAGATGGTATAATGCATAAGATGCTTGATATAGCAAGGAAGTTTATGGCAGAGCAACTGAATATACCGTTAGAGAGGATTAATGATGATACGGTATTCTCGGATCTGGAAGCTGATTCTAATGATGTAGTGGAGGTCATCAGGGCTCTCGAGGATGTCTATGATATTGAGTTTCCTGATGATGATCTGGAATATTACCCTGGTCTGGAAGCTCTGGTTGCATTTCTCTACGAATACATGCAACAGGTGAAGAAATGAACAATCGACACTCAGCCCATACCTTTCTGGTTGATCATCAGATAAAGTTTCATGATGAAGAACTTATGGTTACAGCCCTGATTCACCCCTCCTATGCCCAAGAGCAGAGTATAGTGAGCAATAATCAGCGCCTGGAGTTCTTAGGTGATGCAGTTCTGGATTTCATCGTGGCCGAATATCTGTACCGAAACTTTGAGGACAAGCCCGAAGGTGATTTAACGCAAATAAGAGCTCGAGTTGTATGCGAAAAGGCATTGGTGGAAATAGCCAATTGTATTAATATCGGTAAATACCTGATGTTGGGCCGGGGAGAAGATATGTCCGGGGGGAGGAGTCGTAAATCCATCCTGGCCGATACCGTAGAGGCGGTAATAGGTGCTATTTACCTGGATCAAGGACTGGATAATGCGCGAGAATTTATCCTCCAATACCTGCAGCCTGTTATAGATGAGACCGCCCAGGGTGATTATCAGGATTACAAATCGCGTTTACAAGAATATGTTCAGTCGCGCAGCAAAGATAATGTTCATTACGAAATAGTCAGTGAAACAGGCCCTCCTCATGCGAGAAGCTTTGTAGCCGGGGTTTTTCTTAAGGATGAACTCTTGGCCTGCGGAAAGGGAAAAAGTAAAAAAGAAGCTGAACAGAATGCGGCTGGAAAGGCCTTGGAGAATGGTACCATAATGGAACGATTGAGTTGAACGAGCGAAATCAAAGCAAGAAACATTATAATATTCCAATTTTTATACCCCATTTGGGCTGCCCTTACGATTGTATCTACTGTGACCAGAAAAAGATTGCCGCCCAACCAGAAGTACCACATCCTGCCCAGGTGGTTGCTACCATCGAGCAATATCTTCATACCATTCCAGAGGAATCAAGCGTGGAAGTAGCCTTTTTCGGAGGAAACTTTACCGCCGTGGACAGGAAGGAGCAGCTACGTTACCTGAGGGCAGTACAACCATTTCTCCAACAGGGAAGGGTGCAAAGTATCCGCATCTCTACCCGTCCGGATTACATTGATGAAAAAATACTTGATTTACTGGCTGATAATGGGGTCAAGATGATAGAGTTAGGTGTACAGTCATTAAGTGATAGGGTTTTGCAAGCATCTGCCCGCAGATACCGACCGGAGGATGTTTTCAAAAGTGTTCACTTAATCAAAGACCGGCAATTTGACCTGGGCATACAGTTAATGATCGGATTGCCTCAGGATAGCTATACTCAAGATATGGAAACCGCCCGCCAGGTGATATCCATGCGACCCCAGGTGGTGCGGATCTACCCCACCCTGGTGATTGCTGGTACAGTGTTGGAGACCATGTGGAGGCAGGGCGATTTTATTCCCTTGAGCCTTGAGGAAGCTGTATCCATTTGTAAGGACATGTTCTTGATTTTCCAAAAAGAGAGCATCAGGGTAATAAGAATGGGTTTATATCCTGGAGAGGAATTACGCCGTGAAGGGGTCGTCAAGGCGGGCCCTTTTCATTCTAGTTTTGGTGAACTGGTTGAACAGAGCATATTTAAACAGCAAGCCCGAGTTGCTATAAGGCGCTATTTTGATAAATATGGCTATGGTACTGAGATTAATTTATATGTCCATTTCCGTGATATATCCAAAATGGTGGGTAAGCAAAAGAGTAACCTTAATGAATTAAGAAAAGAATTTAAAATGGCTTCATTACAAATAAGAAGTAATCAAATTCAGGCTCGCAATTGGGTAGGGGTTAGCAGAGCAGGAACCGATGATGCTGAATACACGCTGACCCGCGCGGAGTTTCTTGGTATCGACAAGACTATATAATTCACTATTATGAAATATACCGTACCCTGACATAGAGGATGACTATTCGTATTAGATTGTATAAAAAGGCATGCAATCTAAGGGTGGAGCCCGGGTGGACTTCGCTCTTTTTTCAGCTTGCAACACCTGAAGGGTATATTTCCAGGGAACCGACCAAAAGTTTACCAGGAAAAGGATATTTCCTATCCGGTGTCTAATTATTACGGAAGAGATTAGGGACGATAGTCCTGCCTAAACGAAAGGTTGACCAGGCTGCTTGACGGGGAATAACTTGGGGCGATCGATCACCGGCGACTGGTGATGATCAGGAGGTATAAAGTGTATCTCAAAAGATTGGAGATAAAGGGGTTTAAATCCTTTGCTGACCATACCGAACTTAGCCTTAATCCTGGTATAAATATTATTGTGGGTCCCAATGGCTGTGGAAAGAGCAATATAGTTGATGCTATCCGCTGGGTGCTGGGTGAGGCTAATGTACGCCATCTGCGGGGGCATAAAAATGAAGACGTAATTTTCAACGGCACTGATAAGAAGAAAGCACTGGGTATGGCTCAGGTCGATATGACTGTGGATAATTTAGATGGCAATCTACCACTTGAATATAGCGAAGTGACTGTGAGTCGTAAAATTTTCCGCTCTGGTGAAAGCGAATTCTACCTTAATAAATCCAAAGTAAGAATGAAAGATATCGTAAGACTTTATACAGATACCGGGCTGGGGAAAAAGGGATATTCCATTATTAGTCAGGGTGAGTTGGAAAGAGTTCTAAACGGGCAGCCTATTGATCGCAGATTTATGTTGGAAGAAGCAGCTGGTACTATGAAATACCGACAACAAAGAGACGAAGTTCAACAACGTATTATGGCAACTGCCCAGGATCTGCTGCGGGTAGAAGACATTCTGAGTGAACTGCGTAACCGTAAGGCTGATCTTTTTACTAAAGCGCAAAAAGCCCAGGCATATCTTGCTATGCGAGAGGAACATAACAATCTGGAAAAGCAGGTCATGGCTTACCGGATTCGGGAACTAAGTGATAATTTATCGACCCGGAATACCGAGTTGACATTAAAGCATTCCAATCTGAACGAAGTAACATCTCGATTGGAAAAATTAAATATCAGCCTACAGCATGCCCAGAGCTTGCAGGAAAAGCAACGCGCAGATCTGGGTCAGTTAAGAGAAAATAAATACGAGCTGGAGAGCGGGCTAAACAGAATGGGGTCCGAGATCAAGCTAAGCCAGGAGCGGATTAAGAACCACAGTGAAAGAATTCAAGTTGCCAGCCATGATAGTAAAAAGTATGCGGATAGGCTGGAAAAATTGGAAAAGGACATGGAGATTAAAATAGCTGACTTTAATCAAGAACGTGTTCATCATGAGGATAGACAGGATGAAGTGAAACAACTATTTCATGACATCAACATATTAGAACGTTCTATTAATGAGCAGGAAAAGATTCTTCAAAAACACCATCAACTTGTTTTTGAAAGAGCTGCTAGAGAGGCAAAAATAAAGAATGAAATTAGTGCTTTGGATCACAAGATCAAAAAGGCACAGGAAAAAAAAGAGAGATTAATTATAAGATTGGAGGAAGGCGAGGCGCAGATTAAAATCCTGGCCATAAATGCCGTAGAGCTGCGGGCTCAAAAAGATAAACAGTACATCGATAAGGAAAAATGGGATAAACTTGTGGCTGGGGCTGAAGTTCAAAAACAAGCATATTGTGATTCGCAGACGGTCATAGATCAGGAGTACGAAAATATAAGCTCGGAACGATTGAAATTGGAACATAAACTTCTGGTTTTAAAAGAGGTAGAGCAGAGTTATGCGGGTTATTCGGAAGGTGTTAGATCGCTGTTAAAGTCGTATGACCGCGGGGAGATGAGCCTGCAGGGGATTAAGGGACTGGTGGCCGACTTAATTGAGGTACCCTCTGGAATGGAGTTGGCCATTAGTGTTGTCCTGGGCAAAGGCCTGGAAAATGTTGTAGTGGAAACTAGCGAGTCAGCCCGGCAAGCGATCCAATTTTTAAAAAAGC
>JBAYYO010000117.1:0-6307 GCA_041672985.1 Syntrophomonas sp.
CTATTTCCGAAAACCATGAACCCTGCACCACGGGATTCGGAAATAGCTCCCGGCATCCGGTCGGCTATATAGGCGATGGTAATCTCCGGGCCGGGCTGACTCCCGCCTGATGGCTCACCCGGAGCGGAGAGTTGCAAGGAAAGGGGCAAGCTGCTTTGGAGTACATCAAACGATACATACCGTCCGGTTTCATCATCGTATTTGTTTATCCTGTTCGTAGCGATCATGTTGGCGGTGTTCTCACCGGCATACTTCTGCGGATCAAGCCCGAGCTCCTTTACATAAGCCGCATAAGTCCTGTCATCAACAAGACACAACGCTACGTTGATTGGAATTATCTCATCCGCCGGCAACGAATCTCCATAATAGTGTTCCAAAAATCTCTCCGTTAATCGGTCCTTAGGCAGGCTCGCTTTATAATAAAGGGATTTATGAAATGCGCTGTCGTAAACGCCGCTTACGTTTTTCAGTTTCTCATACAGCGGCAGCTGTTCATCTGTGGCGTGGTTGAACCTAAACAGAATATCGTAGCCGGATTCATTGATGGTCGTTTCCGCGCTTTCCTGAAGATATATGCCAAAGGCGCTGGCCGATATAAATAGTACGATACTGACAAACAGCGAAATTACCGTACTGCGGTATCCTTTCTTGTTCCTTTTGAAGTTTTTCAGGGCCAATGTCCCCTCCAGGCCGAAGAGCTTTGGCACCAGCCTCGATGTCCTCACTTTTTTGGCATTGATTTTAATATCGGTTGTCTGGCGGATGGCATCGATAGCCGACAGCTTGGCGGCCTTGCGCGCTGGAATATAGGCTGAAATCAGTATAGTGATGATGCCCATAACGCCGGCAATTGCAAGCGCGGGCAGAGATACCAACAGCTTCATGGGAACACCACTTGAAGACAGACTCTCAAAGATACCGCTCATCAGCGAAAGCGTAACCCCGATGCCGCCAATCCCGGCGAGAATGCCCACCGGGATGCCGATCAATCCAATCCAGGCGCCTTCCAACAGAACTGACCTGCGCAGCTGCTTGGGGGTTGCCCCCACTGAGGAGAGGATACCAAATTGCCGAGTGCGCTCGGCGACTGAAATGGAAAACGAGTTGTGAATCAGCAAAATGGAGCCAACCATAATCAGCAGGATGAAAATGCCGCCCAGACGGTAGAGGACCGCATTGAATGTCTCGTCTTTCGAGATACCCATATACCGCAATAAGTCATTGTTATAGGTACAACCGTAGCCGCCCGCCGCCGATTGGGCAAACTCATATACCCTCGCCGGGTGCCGGAGCCTGGTAAAAACATTCGCTTGATCGGCATCGCCCAGCCCCGCCAGGTTCATCTTGGTAATTACGGTATAGCCCGGGGCGGAGTAGTCCTCAAACCCTGGCCTTTCGCAGATCCCGACAATGGTATAGGCCTTGGGGCCTTCGGGCACAAAGATTTCCCAGGGAGCGCCGTTTTGATAGTCGGGGACAAACGGGTTGTTCTGCCCCAGCCTTGTGCCAGCCAGCACCCGATGGCCCAGGGTCAAATTCAGCGTATCGCCGATTTTATAGTTTACACCAGCCTGGCTTATATGGCTGGGGATAACGATTTCGCTGTCATTCTGCGGCAGGCGCCCGTCCAGGAGCCGTATCGGTATCAGCTCCATCGCCTTATCATCAAACCCCGCTACAAACAGGTATGGTTTATATTCGTTCCGGCCCCCTTCCAACACCGCATAGCCGATATTCTGACTGACCGCAGCCGCTGCTACCTCGCTATCCGCAGACAGTCTCTGCACCCAAGCGGAGTCAGCCTCCATAAATTGAACATGCCAGTCTCCATCGCTGGCAATTACATTCCGGATCATAAAACTCTGCAGTGAGGCAATGAGTGTTGTGACCGCGGTTATCATAGCCACCGATAAAATAACCCCGATAATGGTGACAATGGTCCTGGTGCGGTTCTTTTTCAAGCTGCTCAACGTAACTCTGCTGAAGACATTCATCTGCGGATCACCTCGTCTTTGGAGATTCTCCCGTCCTCGATGCTGATGATACGGTCAGCCTGCAGGGCGATGTTTTCGTCGTGGGTGATGATGATCAACGTCTGGTGATATTTTTTGTTGCTCAGCTTTAAAAGCTCAACGATGTACTGCCCGTTTTTGCTGTCAAGATTGCCGGTCGGTTCGTCGGCAAGCACGATGGCGGGCGCGTTGATGAGTGCCCGGCCTATGGACACCCGCTGCTGCTGGCCGCCGGAAAGCTGGTTGGGTAGATGCTCGGCGCGGTCGGTCAGGTTGAGCGTTTGCAATAATTCATGCAGCCGCTCCTGGTTGACCTGACGGTTGTCCATCAATACCGGAAGGGTAATGTTTTCCACCACATTAAGCACCGGGATAAGGTTGTAGAACTGATAAATCAGCCCCACCTGCCGGCGTCTGAATATGGCCAACTGTTCCGGATTTTGAGCGTAAACATCCTTACCATCCACATAAACATGGCCGGAGGTGGGCGTATCCACCCCGCCCAGGATATGCAGGAGCGTGGATTTTCCCGAGCCCGATGGCCCAATAATGACAACAAACTCGCCTTTCTCCACGGAAAAAGATACCCCGTCAAGTGCTTTAACGAGGTTTTCATCTCGGCCATAAGTTTTATGTAGGTTGTCGACCTTAAGAATTTCCATCCTCATTCCTCCATCATTGGGTTGTGTCCTTAGTATAGCCAGGCCAGATGACAACTCGGTGACTTCTATATAACAATAATGTCACCTTATGAGTTACACTGCCTGATAGCAGATAATAATAATATCACCTTATTGGGTTACACAACCTGTTGGTAGAACCTTATTGTGAAGCAGGCTCCGCCGTCAGTGCGGTTGGCCGCTTTGATGGTAGCGTTTTGCAGAGACAGAATCATGCGGCCAAGGGCAAGCCCCACCCCAAAGCTTGAGTCTTTGGCGTCTTTACCCTGGTAAAACCGCTCAAAAATATAGGGCAGGTCATCAGCGCCGATTCCGTAGCCATTATCCTTGATTATGATTTCTGTAAAAAGGGGGTTTTGGGTATAGTCAATTTCGATCAATCCGCCATTTTCGCAATGTTCCATGCAGTTCTTAAGGATGTTACCGATGGCTTCCGAGGACCACCGCCAATCGCCGGTAAATTGAGCGGCCTCGTCTCCGTTCATGCGAAGCTCAATATTTCTGAGTTCAAGAGGAATCAAAAAAGGCTCGGCGGCTTTTTGCAGCAGGATGGGGACGGATACCGGCTCCTTTTGAAAGATGGCTGTTCCCGCGTCGATTTTGGATATTTTCAGCAGCGTGGTTATAAGCCAGTCGATCCGCGCCAGAAGGCTTTTCAGCTCACCCACAAGCTCCAAGCGACGCTGGGGTTCCAGATCGGAATGGCCGAGAAATGAGATGATCATATTTATGGACGTCAGCGGCGTTTTGAGTTGATGGGCGATATCCGCCATAGAATCGGATAAGTACACTTTTTCTTTCTTTAACATGTCCGACTGCTCTTTAAGCCGCACCGTCATTTTGTGGATTTCGCTTTGCAGAATGGACAGCTCGCCTTCATTGAACATATTTGGATCAAATCCATCTTTCCCATGCAGGACGATATCGATTTGTTCGCCCAAAAAAGCGATGTCCCGGTATCTTTTTCTGGTAAAAACAAAAAAGGCCATACAGAATAGGCCACATAATATAGCCGTGAAGACTCCGGTTATAAAGCTGATTACAAAACCGGTTATTACGGCTATAATGCAGATTGCGGCCATCAGCAATGCAAAAATCCTTATCTCCCGGTTTCTGAAAAACGCCATCATGATTCTCCCAGTCTGTACCCCAGCCCCCGTATGGTTTTGATGATTTGCGGATTTTGCGAGTTATCCTCGATTTTTTCGCGCAGTCTTTTGATGTAGACCGTCAATGTGTTATCGTTGACGAACTCTCCGGCCATGTCCCATATCTCGCCAAGCAGCTTGTCTCTTGACAGTACAATGCCGTGGTTATTGGCAAACACCAGCAGCAGCCTATATTCCAATGCCGACAAAAACAGCTCTGTACCGTTTTTATAAACCGTGCCATGCAATAAATCGATCCTAAGGCTTCCAATCTCAAAAACGGACTCCGCTTTTCCGCTTCTCCTGAGCACGCTTTTAATGCGGGCCAGAAGCTCCATCGGGCGAAACGGCTTGACCACATAATCATCAGCACCCAGTTCAAGCCCTGTGACGGCGCTGAGTTCGTCGTCGGAAGCGGTCAAAAAGATGACCGGAACATCACTGCTTCGCTTGGCGGCGGTACATACAATATAACCGTTGCCATCGGGAAGCGAGATATCAAGTATCAGTAGATCAAACTGTTCATTCTCTATCTTGGCAAGCGCCACCTTTTGGGTATCGGCAAGCACAACTGAATAGCCTTCCGTGGCAAGCAGATGAGATAAATTTTTGGATATATTAAGGTCGTCTTCCACCAGAAGTATCCTATTCATGATAAGGCTGTCCCTCCTTGCCCGCATACAATAAAACGATAACCTGTTTCAACGTTAATAACGGATGACAACGGCGCTCCGAACGGTAATTCTATAAAGCTCTCTAATTCGCTTGGTGATTATGGGGACACAGGCTGTAAAGATTTGACTCCCCCCTACCCTTGAGTTTTCTTTGTTTCTTTGCTATGATTAATCAAAGATTCTTTGTACATTTTCTTTAGGATCAGTATAGACTGCCAAAGGAGAAACAGTAATGTCTCAAGTTAAAACTAAAGGAGAAAATCCTATGATAAAGAAACGCATCTCGGTATCTCAGAAACGCCAGATAACCATACCAATTGAGTTCTATAACAGCGTCGGCATTGACAAGGAAGTAGAATGCTACGTCCAAAACCATACCATCGTCATCCGTCCCGTTCGGGAAAGCAGCGGAGAATTTGACGAACAGATTTTGGCTGATTTAATATCCCAAGGTCTTTCCGGACAAGAACTGCTTGATAAGTTTAAGGAAACCCGCCGCCAAGTTCGTCCTGCTGTGGAACGCTTGCTTGAGGAGGCCCGTCTTGCAGCTCAGGGCCAAGGATCAAGCGATAACTACGAAGATGTCTTCGGCTCCGAGGCAGACTGATGACCAAATTAGTCATTTTGCCTCCTGCCGCACGCTATCTTAAAAAGCTTAAAGAGAAACCGCTAAAAGAAAAATTTCAAGCCATTGTCGATCAGATTCTAAGGGATCCTTATTTTGGTGAACCTAAAACCGGTGATCTTAGCGGCGTATATTGCTGCGATATCTTCCACAACATAACCAACTACGAGTTAGCCTATACCATTATTGAAGAAGATGGCGAAACCGTTGTTGTTATCCTTGCAGGCACCCGCGAAAACTTCTATGAAGAACTGAAGCGATACATGAAGTAAGGATGGCGCTGCCTCAAATCGAATACTCTAACCGCATTTTTCGAGTGTTAAAATTTTGTCCTCAGCTTGGCAAGCACTTCCTGCCCGTCTAACAATTCACCGTCTTGAACTTGTTTTTCTGCCACAGCCATTTTCCTGTACACATCGACTAGAGCCATCTCACGCTCGTAGGTTTCGATGCTCATTACAACGAGGTCGCCATATCCATTCTTGGTGATAAATATCGGTTCGTCTTTA
This sequence comes from Syntrophomonas sp., assembly GCA_041672985.1. Taxonomy (GTDB): domain Bacteria; phylum Bacillota; class Syntrophomonadia; order Syntrophomonadales; family Syntrophomonadaceae; genus PHAA01. Next base: position 5,649 of record JBAYYO010000117.1, read on the forward strand.
CTATGGCATAATTCAGATATCTCGTTTGTATTGCGCAAATCTGTAATTGGTCTTATTTGCGGCATTTTAATCACCTCGCATTAATTATGCCATAATAATAGCACAATTATGTACATCATGCAAGGTGAACGAGGATTTCATAAGATCAGCAATCCTCCTTCATCATAGACAGAATCACTCCTATTCCCCTGATTTCTCAGCGCTCGATCCAAGGCCATTATTGTCGCTGCCGCCCATCAATCTTCTCCGTGGACTTTTCCTTGTCCGGTTTAAGCACTCTGCTGTAGTGCATGAGCGCCTGTATTACTGAACTTTCAGGCAATATATAAACCATCCACCGATAAACTTGATTTTATCAATAGATGGTAATAATCTGGCTAACCTGATATAAAATAATACAAATGCACACCCCCTGGCAATCTTTCAACGATTACTTTGAGGGGGTGTGCATTTTGGTCAAAGGGCGTGCAAACTCAGCCCGGATGCCAAAACAAATCTTAAATCCTGCTGTTTTTCAAAACATGGACGATTTGATCACGAGTTAAGGCCTTGTGTCCGCCTTCCAGTATGAAAGAACCTTCGCAATGCCTTTAAGCATAGACTCGGCCACACCCAATTATATTTTTGAAAGGCAGCAGCAGAATTGCAGCCAAGCGTCA
>JBAYYO010000118.1:0-6295 GCA_041672985.1 Syntrophomonas sp.
GCGGCCTTGGCCTCACGGAAAATACTTTGAATGCGAGCGTGGGCATATTGTACGTAATAAACCGGGTTATCTTGGTTTTTTTCCTTGGCCAGATCCAGATCAAAATCCATTTGGCTGTCTGGACTGCGCATTACAAAGAAAAACCGGGCGGCATCCTTACCGACTTCCTCAATAAGCTCATCCAGTGAAACTGTGGTTCCAGTTCGCTTGGACATGCGGACAACGATGCCGCCTCTATATAGACGCACCAATTGCATCAAGAGTATGTCCAAGCGGCTTTCATCATATCCGAGCGCCTGCATGGCTCCTTTCATGCGCCCTACATGGCCATGGTGGTCAGCTCCCCATACATTTATCACCCTATCAAAACCTCGTTGGAATTTGTCTCGGTGATAGGCTATATCAGCTGCAAAATAGGTGGGCAAGCCATTAGCCCGAACTACTACCTCATCCTTCTCATCGCCGAAAAGTGTAGATTTGAACCATAGAGCTCCTTCCTCCTCATAAATAAAGCCCTTATCTTGCAGGTAATTAATCACCTCATTTACCTGACCCGACTCATGCAACGACCGCTCCCTAAACCAGACGTCATATTTGATGCCAAAATTACTGAGGGTATTCTTGATATAGTTTATTTTTTCCTTGAGAGCATAACTTACTACGATTTTCTGACGTTCTTCAGAACTCATACTGAGTAAGGTGTCCTTGTATTCACGAATGATATTCTTAACCGTGTCCACCACATCCTGACCAGCATAGCCATTGTCGGGAAATTCGATTTTGGCTCCCATCAACTGGAGATATCTGGCTTCCAGGGACTGGGCAAAAACCTCAATCTGGTTGCCGGCATCATTTATGTAGAACTCCCTCTCAACGTCATAACCGGCAAAAGCCAGCGCATTGGCTAGGGTATCCCCTATCGCTCCCCCGCGGGCATTACCCATATGTAGATTACCAGTGGGATTGGCGCTAACGAACTCAACTTGTACCTTCTGGTTCTGTCGCGCACCGCTGCCATAGCGCTCCCCCATGCTCAACACCAATGCCGGGAGTTGATAAAGCCAAGACTGATCGAGAAAGAAGTTAATAAATCCAGCTCCGGCAACTTCAATCTCCTCCAGTTCCGGCATTTGACTTCTATCTATCTGTCCCCTGATTATCTCGGCAATTTTGCGGGGTGCCATCCGCGCCTGCTTGGCCAGCAGCAGGGCAGCATTACTGGCAAAGTCACCGTGCCCTTCATCGCGGGGTACTTCGATAACAAAATCGGGCAGGGTATCAAACATAATTAAGCCTTCCGCTTTGGATTTTTCCAAGGCAGTTGTAACCAAACTTCTTAACTCCTCCCGGAGCTTCTGAATTGGATCCATTATAGACCTCCTTAAATTGTGAGCTAGGGTAAACTTTTTATATCATAGGATGGTTATCTTTTAATTAATAGCTATAAGCTATAGTTTTTCATAAAAACACAGGCCTAAGATGTTAGGCATTCTCGATGTTGTGCCTTGGTTTCACGGGGCTCTTAAAGCTGCCTTTATTATCTCCAGCTTGATCATTTAATAAACTGCTTCTCCTCTTGAACCTGGATAATACATACCCGAATTAAGAGCAGTATGTCGCTAAATATTTTGTCAATACATCATTAATAATTCATAACAAATATATTAACATATTAATACAGCGATGGCGATTACTCTTGCAGAGAGGAAGCGGCTCTGGAGTCACAAAATGACAGAAAAGTTGACTGGCTTCGGGAATAACATTAAGCAAAAACCTTAGCATATGTTGATAGGAAAGGATAATTGGTTAATTATACTGTAAACTATGTATAATCATATACGAGGTGATTATGAATGAATGTTCGTGATTCAGTTCTTCTGGCATTAAAAGACCGACCTGGTGATTGGGTTTCGGGGGAAGCTCTGGCCCTGAGCCTCAATGTATCCCGCACCGCCATTTGGAAGCACATAAAGGCCCTAAGCGCAGATGGATATGTGGTGGATTCTTCTAAAAAGGGATACCGGCTATCCGCCCCCGCAGATTTATTATCACCCGGTGAGGTTGGCCCGGGACTGGCAACCAATGTTTTGGGCCGGAAGCACTACTTATATTATCGGGAAATCGATTCAACCAATAACCAGGCCCGCCGTTTGGCCTCCAAAGGATATCCTGAAGGCACCGTAGTGGTGGCCGAAACGCAGACCGCAGGCCGGGGGCGCCGGGGCCGCACCTGGTACTCACCCCACGGTCAGGGAATTTACATGTCATTGATCCTGCGGCCGATGTTGCCCTTAAAGGAAATTTCGCGTGTTTCGATTCTCACTGCGGTTGCCATAGCGGAGACGTTAGCAGCCGAATTGGGTCTTCCCGCCCGCATTAAGTGGCCTAACGATATATTCATAAACGGCCGGAAAATCGCCGGCATACTTTCGGAAGCAGTTACTGATATAGACAGTGTAGAATACATAGTGGTTGGAATCGGCCTTAATATCAGCAATCAGATTGAAGCGTTCCCTGCCGACTTCCGCAGTGCCGCTACTTCGATCCTGGCTGAATATGAACTTCCTGTTTCCCGCATCAAACTCCTCCAAACCTTGCTATTGAACCTGGAAGGCCATTATCAGGCGTTATTAGCAGGCCGATTTGCCGCTACTCTGGGCCAAGCCAAAACCCTGTCGATGGTAATCGGTCAGGAAGTACGCCTGGATACTATTAACGGATTTATCATCGGAACTGCATTGGATATCGATAATAATGGGTATCTTCTGGTCTGTGACCGGCAAGGGAAAATTCATACGGTACTAGCGGGTGAGATAAGCTTTTTATCACCAACTTCCTCCCCCTAAAGCGCCTCCTCGTTAACCCTTCTTTTATTTTCTGGTTGACAATCATTTAGCCGAATATCATAATAATCATAAGCTGGGGCAGCGCCCGGGTGTGAATCAAGATTACCATTACACCTGAACTGCCCTCTTGTTTACGTAAAATTGAAACAGGGGGAATCAGGGTATGTTGGAAAATAACACCAGTTCACTGCGGCGTATGGTTTACGCGTCTATGTTCGGAGCCTTGACTGCAGTCGGTGCCTTCCTGGTTATTCCACTCCAACCTGTTCCTATAACTTTGCAAACTCTTTTCACGGGTTTGGCCGGTCTCCTCCTGGGTGGTTATACCGGTGCATTAAGCCAGATTATCTATGTACTGTTGGGGGTTATCGGTTTGCCGGTTTTTGCGGGTGGCAAAGCAGGCATTGGCATCCTCTTCGGACCAACGGGCGGCTATATTATTGGTTTTATAGTGGGGGCTTATGTGATTGGCAAAATTACCGAAATTAAACGGGATGCAGGCTGGGCTTGGATAGTGATGGCCCTGGGTGCCGGCTATCTGGTGATTTATTCATTAGGTACTGTACAGCTGGCTTTAGTTGCCCACTTATCGTTAATGAAATCCCTATTAGTCGGGGTAGTACCTTTTTTACCAGGCGCTCTGCTGAAGATTGTGGCTACAACCTGGTTGGCTCTAAAATTACGTAAGAACTTCCCGGGCACAGGGGGTCTAAAATGATCCAGATTCATAACTTGACTTTTACATATGGACCAGATCCCTCCCCGGTCCTTAAAGATCTTAATTTATGCATAGACAAGGGTGAACATGTCGCCATTATAGGCCCCAATGGCTGCGGCAAAACCACCCTGATAAGGCATTTCAATGCCCTGCTCAGACCCTCGAGCGGCGAAGTGCTGATTGACCACTTAAGTACCCGGGATCCCAGGAATCTGTTAGAAATCCGCCGCCGGGTAGGCATGATTTTTCAGAACCCCACCAACCAAATAGTGGGTATGAGCGTAGAGGAAGATGTGGCTTTCGGCCCTGGTAATCTAGGATTACCGGCGGATGAAATACGGCACCGGGTAGATGAGGCTTTGTCGAAAGTGGGGCTGTCCGGTTTTCAGACCCGTTCCCCCCATACTTTGTCCGGAGGTCAGAAACAGCTTCTGGCTCTAGCGGGGTTACTAGCCATGGCCCCCCAATATATTGTCATGGACGAACCCACCTCTTCACTTGATCCGGTGACAAATGAGAATGTCTTGGCCTTATTGCAGGAGTTGAAATGTCAAGGATTAGGCATTGTGCAAATTACCCATAACATGGATGAAGCTGCGCTGGCAGACCGGGTGCTGGTTATGAATCATGGTGAAATAATCACGGACGGAAAGCCGGCTGACATATTAAGCCGGGTCGACTGGATCAAATCGCTGGGATTAGCCCCTCCCCGGATTACCGAGTTATTATGGCTCCTGCACCATAATGGTGAGGATGTTCGTACCAATATAATCGGCCTTGAAGGTGCACTGGAAGAGATTATGCGTCTATTAATACAACTGCGTAATCCAAACCAACTTGGTGTGCCTGGAAAGGCGGACGGACATGTATAACTTTGGTCAATATATCCCGCAGAAATCACCTGTCCATGATTTAGATCCGCGGGTTAAGATCATAGCCGTCCTGGCTCTAAGCCTCATCATTCTGCAGGTCGGTATCATCGGTCTTTTAGAGGTTGTCACCGTGGTCCTGCTTGGGGCGCGTTGGGCACGCATACCTGTACTAGCGTTGCTTAAGACCTTACGTCCGGTTCTGCCCTTCTTTGGCTGTCTTTTCTTGCTTTACATCTTTTTCACCCCGGGTCGTCCATTACCTCTTTTTCCTATAGGCCCCGTGCAAATAAGTTACGAGGGTTTATATATGGGACTTCAACAGGTTGGAAAGTTTCTTTTGCTGGTGGCCTCAGCTTCAATCTTCACCCTGACTACTACCCCCTCTGAGATTACCATGGGCCTCGAACGGTTGCTGCGCCCCCTGAGAATTGTGGGCGTGTCTTCTCATGATGTGGCTATGATGATCTCCCTGGCCCTAAGGTTTTTACCCACCCTGGTTGATGAAATAAAGAGTATCAGGGAAGCTCAATTAGCCAGAGGTGCCAACCTCAATGCCCATACTTTGACCAGCAAAGTTAGGACTATTATTTATCTGGCTGGCCCCCTGTCCACCAATATCTTGCGTCGTTGTGATGAAATCGTAGATGCCATGGAGGCACGGGGCTATCAGCAGGGCTCCCGCACCTACCTGCGGGAGCTTGCTTTGACTCGTGTTGATGGCTTAATCATAATGGTCCTTGTTATAGCCGTACTATTTCCATTGGTGGGGATCCCTTAAGTTAAACAAGTTAACCCCCACAAATGAAGGTTAGCAGTAATACCGTTAAAGGCGTACCGTCCGCCAATACATTAATATTCAAATCCTTTTTTAGCCCCCATCCCTTTAGAAAAAGGATGCTTAATCTCCTTCATTTCTGTGACCAGATCTGCTAGTTCGATGATTTGGGGAGAGGCGTTTCTGCCCGTCAGACCTAAATCGAGCTCAGGAGGTTTGCTCTTAATTAGATCCAGCACCTCCTCCAAGGGAATTAATTTGAAATCGAGAGCCACATTAATCTCATCCAGAATTATCATTTCATACCTTCCTGATAACACTGACTCCCGGGCCAATTTTAACCCTTGTTGCGCCAACTCTATATCCAAGTGGGCCGGATGATTTTTCATTAAGAATCTGTCCTGCCCAAATTGATAAATGGTCAAATTAGGTAAATATTGGGCAGCCGCCAAGGTTTCTCCACAATCCTTTCCTTTCATGAATTGCACTACCAGGACTTTGCCTCCCTGCCCTATCGCCCGAAGTGCTAATCCCAGAGCAGCCGTAGTTTTTCCCTTGCCATTACCCGTATATACAAAAACTACTCCCCGCCGTTGTCTTATTTTAGTTGCTTCCCCGGACTGTTCTGGTATCTTATGAAGTGTCATCGCCCATCCCTTTCACCAAATTATTGCTTGGCCGTGCGAATCCTCAAGCGCTTTAGTAAAACGGTATTAGTTCGTCTTCATCAGGTTTTTTGTCCCCTAAAATAATCGGTATTAATTGACATTGAATTCCCATCGGTAATTATGAATGCCAGGGTTCCTCTTCAATCGCCCCGTACCGTCATGAAGCCAGACTATAATAATGGTGATAACAAACGGCAGAACGCTTCTTTAATCCTCACCGACACCGATCTGGCCATATATCCCTCGATGGTAATCTCAGTGCAATCCTGCAAGTCTTTAAGAAAAACGGTTTTTAGTCGTTGACTAACCTCTTCATTATAGATGAAGGCATTAATTTCAAAATTTAGATCGAAGCGTCTTATGTCCAGATTGGCGGTACCTACTGAGCTGATCAGCCCATCCGCCACCATCATTTT
>JBAYYO010000119.1:0-6268 GCA_041672985.1 Syntrophomonas sp.
TACTGAGCTGCTCTGCAATTACCATAAAAGTGGCCGAGAGGTGCATTTCTTTCATTACAATCTGGATTTACAGAAGGGTCCCTGTCTGGCTAAACGACAGTCCGGTTGTGGAGCGGGCGTGGAGTATCTGGTGGTAACCCCGGAAGGGGATATTTATCCTTGCCATCAGTTTGTGGGGGAAGATGAATTTCTCATGGGAAATATCTATACAGGTGATCTGGATGGGGAAATAAGTCAGAAATTTGCTGGCAACCGCCTGCAGGATAAAGTTGTATGCAGGACCTGCTGGGCCCGCAATTTTTGCGGTGGGGGCTGTCATGCCAATGCCTTCCATACCAGTGGTGACATGAGCATACCGGATTCGGTAAGCTGTGCCATGCATCGCAAAAGGATTGAAGGCGCCATTTATCTGGAGATTATCAAAAATATGGATAAAGGCATAAACTGTAGAAAAAAGCAGGAATTTTACCAATCATTGTAGAAGACTGCTCAGGGAAAATAATTATGGGAGAGGTTTTATGCAGAAAATAATACGTAACAGGCAGAATTGGGGAATGAGCCTCTTGGTGATATTCCTTATAGTTATAGTTTGGTGCTTTGGGATTAGGACTCCGGCTTATTCAGTTTGCATAGATGGACAGAAGGCATTGGTAGTGACCAATAAGGCAGATGTTAGCACTGCTTTAAAGCAAATGCAGGATGAAGAGATGGGGAAACGCGTAGATGTTAATAGAACATTTGCTAAACGCGGTGATGTATTGCCGGCGGAAAAGGTGGCCCTTGAATTAAAACTGGCCCTGCAGCCCAAGGTTATGGCCGCATCTCTGATTATAAATGGGGAACCAACCGTTCATGTGCAGGATAAGGCGACTGCTGAGGCCTTGCTGGAGAAGTTAAAACAGGAGAATACCTCGCTCGCAGAGGGAGAAAAGTTATTATCGATGGGGTTTGAAGAGGATGTGCAGATTACTGAAGGAATGGTGATTGCAGATAAGGTGTCCGATTGGGATGATGCCTGGAATTTGATCAAAATCGGTACTGCCTCCCCGCAAATATATAATGTCAAGGAGGGCGACTGCCTCTGGACTATCGCTCGGGCCCATGATATGTATATATCAGAGATCGTACAAACCAATAATATACAGGAAGATGCCATTCTAGCCCTGGGGCAGTCAATTATTTTAAATAAGTCCACCCCCCTGATCAGCGTAGTTGCTAACGTTGAGGGTACCGAAAATGTAGCTATTCCGTACCAGACCAAGACTGAAAACAGTAATTCGATTAGTGGAATTAAGGTGAAGACAGAAGGGCAGAACGGTGAAAAGTTTATAGCCTATACGGCCACCATACGCAATGGGATACTGGAAAAAAAGGACATTCTTGAAGAGAAAATAATTAAAGAGGCCGTAGATAAAGTTATAGTCAAGGGTCCCCGGGCAACGCAGTTAGCCTCGCGTAGCGGCAGCAGCGGAGGAGTCAGTACCGGAAGACTAAACTGGCCGGTCAGCGGTTCTATTAGTCAGTCATACGGAGGCCGGCATACCGGGCTGGATATTGCTGGCTCCTCTGGAACCAGAATTGTGGCAGCCGACGGCGGTGTAGTAACATTTACCGGCTGGCAGGGGAATTATGGCAATCTTGTTATCATCAGCCATGGCAATGGGTTGGTGACCAGGTACGCACATTGTTCCAGCATCTCGGTCAGCAGCGGTCAGCGGGTCAGCCAGGGTCAGAAGATTGCCACCCGGGGTTCAACGGGCCGCAGCTCCGGACCACATTTACACTTTGAAGTAATGCAGAATGGATCATTCCGTAACCCGATCAATTACTTGCGCTAGTTGAAATAACGGAACCCTGACCTGATTATGGTCAGGGTTCTTATTTATGGAAGGAGAAAGGGGCCTGATGATGTACGACGTAATAATAATGGGCGCTGGACCAGCCGGATTAACAGCCGCTATCTATACCAGCCGCGCCTGGTTAAAAACCCTGGTACTTGAATCGGCGCTGGTAGGCGGAAACGCTGCCATAGCTGATAAAATAGATAATTACCCGGGCTTCCCCTTCGGTATCCTGGGAGGCGAACTTATGGATAATTTCCGTAAACAGGCAGAACGATTTGGAACTGAAATACGCATGGAAGAGGTTACCAGCATCGCCAATCTCCCGGAAGGCAAGCAGGTTGTTACGACTGAAGGCGAATATTTAACCCGGGCCGTTATTATTGCCACGGGTGCCCAGCGTAGAGAACTGGGAGTAGATGGGGAGCAAGAATTTCTGGGCCGCGGAGTATCATACTGCGCTACCTGTGATGGAGCATTTTTCCGCAATTATCCGGTGGCAGTAGTCGGCGGCGGTGAATCAGCACTTAAGGAAGCCTTGTATCTGGCCGATATCGCCTCCCAAGTCTATCTCATCCACCGGCGCGAGGAATTCAGAGCCAGCCCTGATTCGGTGGATAAAATCATGAAAAATGACAAAATCAAATGTAAATTAAACCGCGTAATAAAGAGAATTGAAGGCGATACCGTCATGCGGTCAGTAGTTCTTCAAGATGTAAAAAGTGACCAGGAGGAAGTTTTGGAAGTGGAAGGGCTATTTGTCAGCATTGGGCTGGTAGCAGACGCCGATTTTACGGATGGATTAAGTACCCGGGATGGCTATATCGTAACCGATGACGAGATGCAGACCTCGGTAGAGGGGATTTTTGCTGCCGGAGATATCCGGGCCAAGCGCACCCGACAGATTGCCTCGGCCGTTGGAGATGGAGCCCAGGCGGGAATGGCAGTAACTGAATACCTGAAAGAATAGCAACAATCCCAGTATTTGCTTTACCCCAAGTCTAGCCTGCCATTGTATAATCAATGGGTAGAGGGATGAGGGGAGAGGGGTACTATGTCAGAAATAAAAGGCATGGACAACGTCTGGTTGATGGCGGCAGTTCTAGCCCTGGCAATACTGGTCTTCTATATAACCAAATGCACTATGTTGCCGGGACAGCTCAAGCAGAATCTCTTCCGTTTTATGGTTGGTCAGGAGACCAATTTACGGACCGGTCAGTGGGATGAGATAATGACTGAGCACTATAAAATAAAGTATTTAGCGGTAGATGAGAAGTATGTAAACATGGTAGCCGAAACAGCCGAGGGGGCTTACACAGCAGTGAGCCGCCATTTTGGCCGGGAGCCGGGGCATCAGACTACTATAGTGATTTATCCCGATAACAAAAGCCTGGCCGCCAGTTTTGGTTGGGACAAAGATGAAAAGGCTCTGGGAGTATACTGGGGTGGAACTATCCGTATATTATCACCCCGGGCCTGGTTAGCTAATGCAGGGCAGCAGGAACGTTTTATCCAAGAAGGACCCATGGTGCATGAATTTACACATTTAATGGTTGATGAAATGACCAGGGGCAATTATAATCGTTGGTGGACAGAAGGAATAGCCCAATATACAGAGAGACAAATAACCGGATTTGAATTTGCCAATCCTTTCGATGGGAAAAAGGAGCTTTATTATTATACGCTTGATAATTTGGAAAAGAATTATGACAGGCTCGATCAGTCGGTAGCCTATTGGGAATCATTACGGGCAGTGGATTTTATAGTAGAGCGTTACGGGGAAGACAAAATATACGTGATACTTGCCAATTTATACGAAGGGGATTCCATGACCAGGGCAGCCGAAAATGCTCTGGGTACTGATTATGCAACCTTTTCCCGGGAATTTTATCAGTACCTGGAAAACAATTAGGTGAGGTGTGAATTTTGCAGGAGAGTATGGTCATTGAGGGAGGACATCCACTGCAGGGCAGTGTTAAGATAAGCGGGGCCAAAAACGCGGGATTGGTGCTAATAGCGGCCAGTATCATGGCAGATGGGGAGACCATTTTGGATAATGTTCCCCGCATATGTGACACCGAAGTTATGGTGGAGATTTTGAATAAAATGGGAGCCCAAGTCCATTGGGGGGAAGACGGCAGTCTTTCTATATGCCCGCCGGGTAAAGAAATGAGTGGGCAGACGCCCCCCGAGCTATCCAAAAAATTGCGAGCTTCCAACCTGTTTCTGGGGGCACTGCTGGCTCGACAGGGTGAGGCGGTTGTGGCCTTGCCAGGCGGATGTGACATTGGTTCACGCCCTATGGATTTGCACGTAAAAGGGGTGCGGGCTCTAGGGGCTGTTATTGAGATAGAGCATGGGTACATTTTGGCTAAAGCCGGGCAAACCCACGGTTCAAGGGTATACCTGGACTTCCCCAGCGTTGGTGCAACCGAAAACCTTATGATGATGGCCAGTAAAACTCCCGGGGTGAGCATCATTGAGAATGCTGCCAAGGAGCCCGAGATTGCGGATTTGGCCAACTTTCTAAATTCTATGGGGGCCAAAATCAGGGGGGCCGGGACTGACATCATTAAAATTGAAGGAGTGCCCACCCTGAAGGCAGGGCGATATGCAATTATCCCGGATAGAATCGAAGCCGGTACCTATATGATAGCCGCAGCTATCTCCGGGGGAGAGGTTCTGGTGGAAAATGTTATCCCCATGCACCTTCATCCGATAACCGCCAAACTACAAGAGACCGGAGCCATTGTTGAGGAGACCGATCAGGGTATATTCGTAAAAGCTGGCACCAGGATACTTAAGGCCGATATTAAGACTTTGCCGTATCCAGGTTTCCCAACGGACATGCAGTCTCAGATGCTGGCCTTGCTTTCGCTAGCCGAAGGAACCAGCGTAGTAGTAGAAAATGTATTTGAAAACCGTTTCCAAATTGTAGAAGAACTTAATCGCATGGGTGCCAAAATCAAGTTGGAAGGACAAACGGCTATAGTGGAAGGTACAACAGCATTATATGGGGCACGGGTCAAAGCAACCGACTTGCGTGCTGGAGCCGCCCTAATCCTGGCGGCACTTGCTGCTCAGGGGGAAACCGTTATAGAAGATGCCATCCACATTTTCCGTGGTTACGAAAATATTGCCCAAAAACTTACCAAACTGGGTGCGCATATCAAATAAATTGTTACGAATTCATACCTTAGGCAAGAGAAGATGAGTCAAGGGATCTTTCCGAGACCACTGAAAAAGTATCATAAATGTCATCCTGAGGAGCTACAAGCGACGAAGGATCTCTTTGGGAAATCCGTAATATTGGGACTTTAGCTAACGAGATTCTTCGCTATCGCTTACAATGACACGCAAAAGAGCACTTTTTCAGCAGTCTCGAACTATCCCCCTGACTCATTTTGATTTTTTGGTGAAACTTAGTTTAGACTGGGGAGAAGTAAGCTTAGGAGTTGAAACGTTGAAATATCGAATCATATCCGTAGGAAAAATTCGTGAAAAGTTCTATGCTCAGGGGATAAACGAATACCTCAAACGATTGGGCCCTTATACTAGTATTGAACTACTGGACGGGTTAGAAGAAAAATTAAGTCCCCGCGCCGGGGAAAAAAATATTGAAAAAGTTCTGCGCAAAGAGGGGGAGCGCATCCTGTCTTTGCTAGGAGAAAGCGAGTTGCTGGTAGTCCTGGATTTGCAGGGGAAGCTCATCAGTTCTGAAGATCTGGCCAGCACCATAGAGGAGTGGAATATGTCCGGCTTGGGCAGGGTGAATCTGGTTATCGGCGGCTCCCATGGCCTGGCTGAAGCAATAAAAAAAAGAGCGGATCTGACCATCTCCTTTTCTAAAATGACCTTCCCCCACCAGATGGCAGTGCTAATTCTCAGTGAGCAGATTTACCGCGGATTCAAAATACTTAAAGGTGAACCCTATCATAAATGAAAGACCGGTTGTGATGCCGCAAATAAGTCCGGGGACTGTCCCCGGACTTATTCAGTATAAACACGTACCGCAGAAGAACCACCTCACCATACTTCCTATCATTATTACTTATCTATTTCCACAAAGACACTCATATTCTTTAGCCATTGTGCATAAAGTACTTAGAAAATTTGATGGCTAAAATTGAAACAAGATGACTTTCGAATGAGACAAGGACTAAATCTAATTTAGCACTTATCTAAACCCCCATTTATAAATTAATGCGCGGCAGAATGGAATTTACGGCCAAAATGCTGCTGGAAAAAATCGCTTAGGCTCAGGGCAGATCTAATCCTTATTTCAATCCTCGGATGGATGGAAGGTTAGAGTCCCCGGGTTTATCATGGAATAGACGACTTACAAAAATTACCAAATGATAGATCCTCTTTTGAGCGTAAAGGAAGAAGGATTTAGGGTGTGAATATTTACTTCCAGGCTGGTCACA
>JBAYYO010000120.1:0-6245 GCA_041672985.1 Syntrophomonas sp.
TTCCCAGGGTATGACGAGCTTTTGTCTGTCTGTCCAGAAGTTTAACATGTTGCCCTTATTGGGCAGTATAATCGATACAATCTGCCCGGTTTCATGGTCTACCATCATATCTGATTCGCCTACTGTGCCCATGCGCATTCCATCGTAAATGTTAACCATTTCTTTGCCTATCAGTTCATTGAGACGCATCTATTTACCTCCTAAACTCCAGTGTGTCCAAATCCTCCTGGGCCCCGATCAGTTTCATCCAGCACATCTACTTCAATAATCTCGGGCTTCAGGACTCTGGCAAAAACCATTTGGGCAACTCTTTCTCCTCTTTGTAATATATACTCTTTGTCCCCCAGATTTATAACAATTAGCTTAATCTCACCTCGATAGTCTGCATCGATTGTCCCCGGGGCGTTAAGCAGGGTTAGCCCATGTTTTAAAGCCAGTCCGCTCCGGGGGCGAATCTGGGCTTCACAATCATCGGGCATGGCTATAGCTATGCCTGTGGGTATAAGAGCTCGGCATCCAATTCCTATCGTTACGTCACTCTCATTGGCTGCATAGATGTCCATACCCGCTGAGCCTGGAGTCATAAAGCGGGGCAGAGGCAGATCAAAGGAATGCAGTCTGCTTATCCTTACTTTCATTATTTTTTCCCCCAATATTTTTGGTATTCCTGTTCAACCAGCGGGAGTACCTCTTGGTCGCCAATGGCGGCAATGGAAAAGAGTTCTGGCTTAAAAATGCGCTGCGCCATCTCCTGAACCATATCGGGTTTGACTGCGTATATCTTCTCGATTATTTCTTCCGGCGTAGTAATATGGTCATACATTAAGACTGATTTGCCCAATCGGGTCATCCTATTCATGACACTTTCCAAGCCCAAAGATATGCTGGACTTCATAAGCTTCTGGGTACGACGTACCTCTTCTTCGTTTACTCCCTTGGCCACGAATTGCTCCATCTGTTCATAAAAAGCGGTGCAGAATTGATCAATACGGGTAGGGTTGGTACCAATATAGATGCTGAACAAACCTGTATCGGAATAGTTGGCAGGGTAGGAATATACGGAATAAGCCAGGCCCAGTTCTTCCCTAAGTCTCTGAAACAGACGGGAGCTCATTCCTCCTCCCAGAATGCTGTTCATGACATTTTGCGTATATCTATCCTCATCATGATATGATATGCCCGGAACTCCCAGACAGATTTGCATCTGTTCCACATCTTTGGATACCAGATTAACAAAGGGCATGCTTCCCGGTCGTCTCTCCGGGGTGAACAGGGGGGCGGGACCTGTCTGGGAATCCAATTTGCTTTCTACGTAGTCCCTTATTTTGGTGACATCAATATTACCGGCCAATGATATGACCATGTTGGCCGGCACATAATATTGTTTGTAGTATTTAATAAGCTCGTCCCGATTCATGGCAGTAATTGATTCCGCTGAACCCAGTATAGAATTACCCATAGGATGACCTTCCCAGAATTTACGGGCGAATACATCATGGATCAGCTCATCCGGGGTATCCTCATACATGTTTATTTCCTCAATAATAACATTGCGCTCAGTATCCAAATCCCGGGCAGCTAACAGGGAATTGAAAATCATATCAAAAATAATATCCATGGCGGTGTAGATATCTTCATCCAGGGTGCGCGCATATACACAGGTATATTCTTTGGATGTAAAGGCATTCAGCTGCCCCCCAATACCCTCCATGCTTTCCGCTATATCCCGGGCTGTTCTCGAGGGGGTGCCTTTGAAAAGCATATGTTCTAAGAAGTGACTTGCCCCTGCCAGATGGGGGGGCTCATGGCGCGCTCCGATTTTAATATATACCCCCATCGCTGCTGATTTAACATAGGGTATGTCTTCAACTACCAATTTGGCACCATTATTTAGATCCCAGCTATTTATCACAGTTCTACCTCCATTTTTTCGTGTTGGTTCGATATCTTTATTCATTAAGATTGGATCTATTCCTTGCCCCCGATTCCATAAGATGTTTTATTATCCTTTGTCCAAACCAGGATTGCCTCTTGATATCACGCTGGCTGACCAGAGCTACACTGTTAACATAACCACCGTCTATATAGATATCAATTTCACCAATAGTCTGCCTTTTTTTTAAGGGTGCATCAAGATTATAGTTTAACCGCACTATTTTTTCAATGTTAGCAGTCTTCTCCCCCACCCACAACCATAAGTCCTGGGCCGGAACTATCTGGGCCCATGCTTCTTCGCCATTATTGACTTTCAGGCTCTTAAACGCTGTTTCATGATCAATTATTTTTTGGCGGGTAGTGTTTAAAAAACCATAATCCAGAAGTTTGATGCAATCCCCCTGCCGATCACTGGATTTTAGTACTACGGCGATGAGGCTTCTATCCTGGCGGGTCGCCGAAGCTATCAAGCATTTCCCCGCCTCATTGGCAGTGCCCGTCTTTACACCATCTGCTCCTGAATAGCCATTGAGCAGGCCGGCATTGGTGTTGCGAATGGTCAGAGGCTGCTGATAGCCGGGGTGTTTGAAATCTGTCTCGGCGGTACCCACTATTTGGGCTATATATGGTTTAGAAAGTGCGTAGCGGCTTATCTGGGCCAGATCCAGAGCGGTGCTGAAATGGGCTTCATCGGGAAGTCCCGATGAATTCTGAAATCTAGTGTGCATAGCACCAATGACGCAGGCTTTTTTGGACATTAAATAGGCGAAAAACTGCTCGTTTCCAGCGACATGCTCGGCAAGTACCACCGCTGCATCATTGGATGAGCGAATAAGAGCCACTTTCAACAGTTCCCCCACCTGCAGCTGCTGGCCAGCGCGCAGGCCAATCGTATATTCTGGAGTCCTGTCGGCATATTTACTTACTTCTGCCATTTCATCTAATCCTGCATATTCAACGGCCAAGATGGCGGTCATTATTTTGGTAGTGCTGGCCATTGGTCGTCTGACGTCGCTATTTTTACCCAGGAGGGGCTGGCCGGTCTCCCGGTCTACCACACAATAGTACTGGGAGTTAAGATGGGGAGCCGCCACTGCATCAGCAGGGTAGAGGCAACCCAGACAGATAAGCACACTCAGGCACAGCAGCTTTTTCTTAATCATCTTATTGCGAATTATGGCTATCATCTGTTTTACCGCCGGTAATCTTATCAATGGTAACCATTTGATAGTTCTGAGCCTGCAGCTGTTTTAGCAAATCAGGCAGTGCTTTTAAGGTTGGGTCGGTAGGATGCATCAATATGATGGCATCGTTATGCACCTTTTTCATCACCCGGTTTACTATGGTGCCTGGATCCGGACGCTGCCAGTCAATCGTATCCACGCTCCACATTATATATTGGTAGTTTATCCCCTTGACCGTTCTCACTAACTGCTGATTATATTCCCCATATGGGGAGGCGAAAAACCCCGTTCGTTGTCCGGTAATTTTAAAAATAGTTTCTTCAGCTTTCTTAATCTCCGCACCAACTTCACTCGGACTCAGGGCCTTAAAATGACAGTGCCGATAGCCGTGATTCTGCAGGCTGTGTCCGGCCTGGGCCATTTGTTGCAGCAACTCAGGGTTTTTTTCGGCCCATTGGCCGGTCACAAAAAAGGTTACCTCAGCGTTGCTTTTCTTAAACTCGTCTAACATGGCGGGAATAAACTCTCCGCCCCAGTCCACGTTAACGGTTATGGCTACTGCTTTACGGCCGGTATTGCCCTGGAATATGGGCTCATCCTGGCCGACTGCAATAGTTGGATCGTGTTGATAAGAGCAGGCAATGGCAAGAAACACGGCGGTCATAATTATAATTGCACCTATGGTGAGCAGAGTCCTTTTGGAAAAGTAATAGGTTCTCATACTTATCATTTCTCCCCTTTCAATTCCACGTAAACACGGCCATTCTGCAATGAGGTCTTCATAATCAGCGGACCCTTTCGGTTGTTTTGCCATTTCAAATCCAGATATCCGTAATCCACCGTGGCATCCTGTCCGGCCGGAACATAGTGGACTGGTTTACTATGATTGTGGCGCTCAATTATAGGTAAACCAGCCTTTAAGGCTGCATTGTAAACGGTACTTGATACCTGGCATACTCCCCCGCCATAGCCAACGTCATATCCCCCGTTTATGATTATGGGGGCCGGAAGATAGCCCCTTTCGGGTGTCCGCGGTCCTGTGGTTTCATTAAATGAAAATACCTCTCCCGGCCAAATAACCGTATTATTCAGGCTTTTAATGGCCGCCGAGATGTTTTGATACCGGGCTGAACTGCCATGAAACCACGTCGAGTAATTGGCTATAACCTGGCAGGCTTTGATCAGGTCGTTGCTGTTATAGACAGGAGTAATCATCGTTTTCTCCAGGGTATGGTTTTCTCCGGGCAGGGACCCTTGAATCTTGGCCAGGCTCATATCTACATCCACTGTGAAACCCATCTCTTCGCCAATAATAACCCCCGTTTTTTTGTCCAATCGTGGTTCCAGCGGCAGCTTTTGATGTTGAAGAGCAATTCCTTCTATTACTTCACGCAGCTCTCCCGGCAGCAGTCTCTCCACCTCTATTCCTTCAACCCTGACACCTTCTTTAACTCCGAGCACGTTTCGTTCCATCCGGTCTACCCAGCTCGCTACTAAAGATATACTGATAAAAAAGGACAAAAGAAAAAGGGTTCGGCTGTCTATTCGAATAACATGAAACCCTCTCTTTAAAAAATAATACCCACCGCCTTTATCTATTCATATAAAATAATATTCGGCAGTGAGCACTACTATTCGGTTTTATTTGCCCTTTTCGCAATTTTTCGCGGGCCCTAGCCATAAACTGATATGGGTAGGGCTTTTAAGGCAACACTGATCGTTTGGTCATACAAGCTATTGCCCCCCCAGACTGCTGCGGTTGGAGCTTGTAATGGTGGTCTTATTTAGCAGCCTGACTGGACCTGGCCTTTAATACGGCTTTTCGAGACAGATTTACTCTGCCCTGACGATCAATTTCGGTCACTTTGACTTCAATTTTATCACCGAGTTTAACAATATCCTCAACTTTATTAACTCTCGTTTCATCAAGCTGGGATATATGCACCAGTCCTTCTTTGCCACTGGAACCCAGAACGCCTGGTATAATCTCCACAAAAGCACCGAAGTCCATAATACGCTTTACTGTGCCCAGATATATTTTACCTACCTCGACGTCAGCCAAAATGGATTCAATCAGGAAGCGAGCTTTTTTGGCCCCTTCATCATCGGTGGCAATAATAAACAGACTGCCATCGTCTTCAATGTCGATTTTACAACCGCTCTCGGCTACGATTTTATGAATCGTTTTTCCACCCGGGCCAATAATCTCTCTAATCTTGTCAGGGTGAATCTGCATGCGTATCATTTGCGGAGCATATGGTGATAGTTCCGGGTTAGGTGTGTCGATTGCCGCCAGCATTGTCTCCATGATAAACATTCTGCCCTCACGTGCTTTGCTAAGCGCAGCCGCAACTATTTCACGATTGACACCACTAATCTTAATATCCATCTGCAGAGCCGTGACTCCCTTGGCAGTGCCAGCCAGTTTGAAATCCATGTCCCCCAGTGCATCTTCAATACCCTGAATGTCACTCAATATAGCAAATTTATCCTCGCCCTTGACCAACCCCATAGCTATGCCAGATACCGGTGCTTTGATGGGAACACCGGCATGCATTAATGACAGGGTGCTGCCACATACACTCCCCATGGAACTGGAGCCATTAGATTCCAGTACTTCTGATACCACTCTAATGGTGTAGGGGAATTCTTCCACTGATGGAATAACGGCCAGCAAAGCTCTTTCAGCCAGGGCCCCATGCCCTATATCTCTTCGGCTGGGTCCGCGCATGGGTTTGGTTTCGCCCACACTATAAGGCGGAAAATTATAGTGATGGATATAGTGTTTGGTTTCCTCAATTCCCAGGCCGTCCAATATCTGATTTTCGCGGATAGGCCCCAGAGTAGTAACTGACAACACCTGGGTCTGACCCCGGGTGAATAAGCCGGAACCATGCGTCCTGGGCAGGAAGCCTACTTCGCAGCTAATCTTTCTGATTTCATCAAGTTTTCTTCCATCTACCCGGTCACCTTCATCAAGGATCATTTTACGAACAATTTCTTTGAGCAGCTTGTCCACAATAGCGGTAATCTGTTTATCCTCTTCGGGATAAATATCCTTGAAATGATCTAAGACGGCCTCACGGGCTTCATCCATATGAGCCTCACGGGATTTCTTATCCGGGT
>JBAYYO010000121.1:0-6209 GCA_041672985.1 Syntrophomonas sp.
TATCATTTTGTAGTAGGGTAGCCATGTGTATGCAGAAGTTTGAAAACAGCTTCAAACTCATTATCATATATAATAACTTTCTCGGATCCCGGCGTATCATTTTAGCCTTACATTCATTGCCGTGTTTCCGCTCACGGTTGCCACAAATATAATAATCATATCTTTTCTTGTCTCCCCAGGTACCGCCGTTTGTCCCAGTAAATGTAAATATTCCTAATTTACTGAGGTGGCTTACAGACTCCGCAAGCAGTATACCCCTGGGCTTTTGCATCACTTAGACTTATCGGAATTTTGGTGCTCTTTAAAGTCCTGCAATTCTCATAATGGTATTTGGTGCCTTTTGCGCCTATGTAATATGTCTGATTCTGGTTAGTCGATGTAGTGACTGGCGTCGGTGCCGACTGGACCGTTTGAGCTGATGAGCTCTTTGCTTTCTCCTGCGTTACGGGCGTAGTTTCCGGGGCATTAGACTGAACTGCGTTTGACTGAATTGGCTCAACAACCGGAGGTGGAGCTTGTTGTTGAACTGATGGTTGTTATTGCTGGTTTGAGGTAGTGCTGGAATTACCACCACACCCGGAAAGAATGGTAAATAGGAACACGCATAATACGAGTAATGATAATTTGGATAGACCCCTCTTCATATTAATCCCTTCTTTCTATACATTTCGACTAAATACCGTCCCATTAAATGTAAAAGCCCCTAGATGCAAGAAAACCGCTACCTAAGCAGCGGATTTAAATAAATTAGAAAATAATAGAATTATGGGCTGAACGTATTTATATTATTTTAATATTAACCTCTTAACCTTTTAGCAATCTCGATTTGTCCAGCTAATATTTCTCTCACCTGGTTGACTGCCAATCCTGCTTCGGTGGCTAGCTCAATCACCTCCGTCCACTCCTCATGTCCGGCCACTGCCAAATACTCTATGTAAGTCTGATAGCCTGGTGCATCCTGCCTGACCAGAGCAACCATGTACCCCGCGCATCGATACCCCTTTTTGTAATACAGGTCAGCGTATTGAGGATTAGCTGCCTTGAGTTTAGGCTCATCGGAATTATTGAAATAGAATTTGAGAGTCGCCTCGCTGATCGAGCCTTCATCTTTCAATGCTACAATAATCTGGCCTGTTTGGGGTTCCTGCGATTTTTAGGAGGTTGTTTTTCTCACGGTGATAAGGGTAAGGGTACTGGATTAGTGTTTCTTTAAATAGTAAAAACATACAGGCGACCTTCTAAGTTTTCTAAATCTATTTTCGGCTATTTCACCGATTTATAGATTTTAAAAAATCTGAGAAGGTCTTTTCACCCAATTTACGGCGCTTGGAAAGCATTGATGCCCATAAGGTGTTACCCTGAGTTTCCGTAATATAGCCTTTATTTAAGGCCTCCGCAAGGATGTCACCAGTAGTCATATGCTTCAAGCCGAACTCTGATATGTATGAAGAAATATCTCTTAAATTATTGCTTGCAAGAATACCGTTATTATACTTTGCTAATGCAATACAAGATGCTTCTCCTTTACCGATAATTACATGCCCGGCGTCAGGTTCAACTGCCAATTTGTAATATAGGGCGTACATATCTGTTCCGACTTCTATTTCAGCAAGGGAAACCTGGTTGCCATTTAAAAGACTATCAACCTTCGCTTTAAGATGTGCAACTCCAGGTGCGGATAGTTCCTCGTAAACTTGCTTCGGAATAAAAACTCGTCCAGGGTATAATTTTACTAAAAGGTTTTCGTTTCCAACCCAGAGGAAAGCAGATAGGCAATCATTATCGAAGAAAAGCAAAATCAGTCAACTAATTCGCCTCCCTCGTCCGCATCACCATAAACCAAATCGGAACGAAAAGCTTCTAATAAAAGTTCTTCATATTTCCCGCTTGAAACCAACTGTCTTTCGAAGATCTCATCAGCTTGCTGAATGTAATAACCATACGTCATGTGCTGCTTATCCGGAGAGAGGGGTCTATATAATGTGTCATCATATCCCAAACATCTTGCAGATTGCATAACACCTTGTCTCATTGAGTCTGATTCTTCTGAGGTTAGCTCATTTTCTTCGATTAGACGAATGAGGATAGCCTGCCTGCTTACACCAAAATACTGTTCGAGTCTGACTACATTACTGACGGTTAATTTGTCAACTGCTTTTTTCTTAATACGTTGTATAGCATCAGTCAATGCATCTGGCGGCATTAAAAAGTATGAGGCAAATTGGTCTGCAGTCCTTTCTATGGGCCGCCCACTACCAATTATTTTAGAGCATATTGTTGTTCCCAAATTAGAGTCATAGTACAAATGAAACAACTCGTGGGCGGCTGAAAAACGTTGCCGACCAACTGACATAGCAGAGTTAATCGCAATGACATTGCTGTTTTGCCCCTTGATGCACATGCCACTTAATCTGTCACCCATAGGATAAAAAACAACGGTGAGATGTTCGATATTATATAGCAGTGCGAAAATATCTATTGGAGATTGGGGGTCTTCACCCAGGCGTTTCCGTAAAATTGTAGCCTTTTTCCATAAATCAAGTTTATCCATTAATTCCCCTCGCGTTCCAACAATCTTGTCATAAAATTGCTATTTAGCGCGATCCTATTTATTGCATATACTGTTTCTAAGTCCTCTTCGCATATTTCGCTTGCTCTAAGCGCAAAGGACAAGGGTTTAAGGGTATCCTCTGTTTCATTTAAAGCCGACATATTGCAGCCAAATAAGGTTAGTAACCTTTCAAGCAGATCGGTACTGATAGGCCGTTCTCCGGTTTCAAACTTGGATATCAAACTCTGGTCCACTTTGAGATAGTTTGCAATATTCATTTGGGTAAAACCGCTGCTTTTCCGCAAAGATTTTATTTTTGAACCAATGCTAGTCAGCGAGTTTTGCATAGTAATCCCTCCTTCATACCAATAGTATATGCTAAATCTGTCATAAAATAAACTAGTCAAGCGAATAAATTTATGACAAAATAAATGAGACCCATAGAAAGTTAACTTTGGGCATAATGGGAAAATTTAATTTTGAGAGGAGACGTCTAATATGTCAAAGACTAAGGATTTGCCAACCGATACCGTCAAAGTCGTCACCATGCTCAGGCTAGATAATGGAGTTGTTATTGATGCAGAAGAACTGACTGCTGAGCAGCGCGAAGCCTATATCGAGTTCGCAATTCACCTGGCAGCTCCAAGCATAGCGAAAATGTTGTCTCACGGGATAGTGCAAAATGACGGACAAGCCATACTAGATAGGCATGTTGTCAACGAAGCTTTCTTCGACTATCCTCCCATGATGACGGTCAAACAGGCTGCTGAACTTCTAAATGTGGGACAATCTACAGTACGAGAAATGGAACGGCGCTGGAATGGAAAATTCTTTCCGGCTGTTCGTATGGGCAACAGTATCCGCATACCACGTGACGAGTTGATCCAGTGGGTGAAGGAAGGCGGCATCAATAAATATAAGGAAGAGATTGCTCGGGCAGATGCCGAATACGAAGAGCAGAAGCGTAGGAGCCAAGTTTTTGGATCTAGCTCAAGGAAGCGCAGTCTAATGCCCAAAAGCCGGTAGATTATAACCGACTGTGGAGTTAGGCGTATGTATTTTTAACCTGAGCGAGGTGAGAAAATATGGATTTCAATCATGTAACCCAAGATGAAAGAGAACGGCTGTACAAGGAAGTATGGACTGATCCAGTAACGGTTGTTGCCCAAAGATATGGAATGTCGGATAACGGGTTGAGGAAACATCTTAAAAGGTTATGGATTCCTTTACCGCCAAACGGTTATTGGGCGAAAGTGAAAGCAGGGCAGAAGGTTGCAAAACCTGACCTTCCGCAAGTCAGGGGGGAACTGAAAAGGCATGTTAGTAACTATTTCATTAAATACAAAGAAGATCTTAAAAAACTAAGCGATGAAGAGCTTGAAAATGTGGAAGAATTAAACCTGCTGACAGATGAAACCATAACGGCAATTAAGGAAAAATGCTCGCTTATAGAGGTCAAAGGGCAGCTGAGAAATCCCAATTTACTTATTGAACAACATAAAGAAGAATCGGCCTACCGGAGAAAAAGGGACCGGGCATTGCAGCAAGCAAGCTTTAATGATGATTATTATAGGATAACTAAAAATAAATTCCGGGAAAATCAAGCTATGCTTCCTATTCAGGTGTCGGAGGTCAACTTGAACCGCACTTATAGGATTTTGGATGCATTAATTAATGCTATTGACGCAATGGAAGGATATACAAGAGTCAGTCTGAAATCAGAAAACGATAAAGGTTATTTTGTTGTGATGCGTACCATATTCTACTTTGAGGTAAAGGAAGAAAATAGGAAGAAGCCAAAAACTACAGATTATGAAACAAGGCCGCCAATACTGGTTATGTCAGTTCATGCAGATGATAAGGATACTAGGGGGATTAAATATCAGTTGGAATTTAAAGATCGGGAAGGTGAACCTTTAGAAGCTCAAGTAGGAAAGATTCTTTATGATTTATTTGTTGCCGGAAACAAAATGATTGCTGAGTGGCATCTTAGCTATCGGGCGCTTGAAAGGGAAATTGAGGAAAGCAATAGAAAATGGAAATTAGAAATGATGCGAAGGGGCGAAATTAAAGAGTTGAAACTTCTTGAGGAGGCTGCATCTGATTGGGATAGAGCTCAAAAAATTCGGAGATTCACTGATACCATGGCAGTAAAGATCAATGAGATATCTGATGAGCAGAAACGGCAAAAGCTAGCCAAGTGGGCAAAGTGGGCAAAAGACAAAGCTGACTGGCTTTACCCGTGATTCCCGTCTTGCTACGTTTAAATATTTTTGAAACCACAGATTATCTTGTTTACTTCATAAAGCATCGAGATGTACAGCAAAAACATATTTATTTCGGAGAAGATGCGGATTTGGCCGAAATGATTCCCAGCCCGATCGACAATATCATCGAAGACCGGATCGTACATCAGGAGGAAATAGCTGAGTTGAGAGACATCATATTAAAATTACCTGAAAAACACAAAGATCTTTTATATTTCAAGTATATCCTGGAATTGCATGATGGGGAGATCGCGGATATTTTGAACATAGCTCCCGACAGCGTCCGACAGTATCTAACCAGAGCTCGGAGAGCAGCCAAAGCACTTTTACATAAAGAACTCCTAGAGAAGGAGATGAATGAGTATGTCGAATGATCGCCCCGAAAAAACTCGCCAAAAAATTTATGAAGAATACGAAGATAGCCTATTCAAATTGGTCATGCATGATGTTGCCCAGCAAGAAGGCCGGCTTTTCCAGGAAGAAGCGAAAAAAATGCAAAACGACTCTGAATATCAGCCTTCACAAGAGGCTGTTCAAAACTTCAGCCGTCAAATAGGGGCCATGAATGACCGCATGTTCATGATTCAAGGAAAGATAGATAAAGAAACGTCCATAAAGATGGCCGAGGGAGTGAAATATGTAGATTAAAAGATATTTTAAAAAACAGGAAAATATTGTTGCAAAAAACCTTCTTAGTTGTCTTTAGTATTGAAAGATTTTTTAAGGAGGTTTTTATTTATGAAAAAGTTCGTCTGCATTGGTATTCTTGTCTTAATGAGCCTTTTCTCCACGGTTCCTGCTTATGCCGCCGATAACGGGATTCAAAACACTGGATCACAAACCGTAATAACGCCTCAATTCACCTACATTTCCTTTTTAATTCCGGGTTTGTCAATCAATTCGTCAGGGAAAGCCTCCTGCTCAGGGATGACTTCTACTTATAATAGTTTACATACCACCAAACTGACCATCGAATTACAAAAATCTAGTGCCAGCGGCTGGGGCACCATCAAATCATGGTCCGCGACAGGGTCTGGCCCCAACACTATCGATATATATAAGGAGTATTATGTTGCCCATGGCACCTATAGGGTGTGCGCTACCGCTAAAGTTTATAACGGTTACGGCACACTGTTGGAAAGTCAATCAATATATTCGAATACGGTGACCTATTGAAATCGCTTGCTATGAAATTGGTGGAACATCGATATTAAGATATTAGTGATTGATTGAGATTACCGGTGGTTCCCTCGCTGCTAGGCAGCTTCAATATCTTGGTTGACGAAAGGAGGCGATAGATCAAAGGACGGACTAATCAAACTGGAGGGGGTGGTTTGGGAGTAGGCCGCTGCTCAGGAGAGCGCTACAGTTTTGTGATCTCGCTGTAATCA
>JBAYYO010000122.1:0-6207 GCA_041672985.1 Syntrophomonas sp.
CCTCCTACCCGATTACTATCAGAAAGTATAACATTTTAATATGATGCACCCTGCGGGTATGCGGCGCAAGCCGGGTTTTCTTTATTTAGCATAGCCGCCGCCGGTGTTTTGCAGTATCATTAATGCTGAGAATCACAAAAAAATGCTTGAGGTACCATGATATGCTTGTATTAGGAATAGACCCGGGGACGGCTATTACAGGATTTGGATTAGTTAAACGAGAACGAGGATGCGAAGTCCTGATTCGTTACGGGGTCATCAGAACGGCCTCCACTATGGATATGCCGCGGCGGCTAGCGAAGATTAACCGGGAATATAATGAATTGCTGGATGAGTATCAACCGGATGCGGTAGCGATTGAACAGATATTCCATCATAAGAATGCCAAAACCGTAATCACCGTTGCCCAGAGCCGCGGGGTTCTGCTAATGGCGGCCGCGCTGCGAGATATAGAGATTGCTGAATACACCCCTTTACAGGTGAAACAGGCCGTTACCGGTTTTGGAAATGCGGACAAAAAACAGGTGCAGATCATGGTACAGAAAATTCTGGCTATGGATAAGACTCCTCAACCTGATGATGCTGCGGATGCTCTGGCGATTGCTCTGTGTCATCTGCATTCGTACCGTCTGGGAAATATGTTAAAAAGGGGGCGTTAGTTCTGATTTCATTTTTGCGTGGAATAATGGTTCAAGCTGATAAGGATACCATTATTGTAGAGGTAAACGGGATAGGATATGAAGTAGGTATTCATAACCGCGCCTTATCAGCATTGCCTGCGCTTGGTTCTCCTGTAATGATACATACTTACCTGCAGGTGCTGGATAATGATCTTAAATTATTTGGCTTTCTGAGCCGGGAGGAAATAGATCTTTTTAAAATCCTGCTATCAGTATCGGGTCTGGGAGCCCGTACCGCTTTAAGTATACTATCGGTTCTGAAACCGGCTGAATTTTACCAGGCCATTGCCAGTGCTGACGAGAAAAGATTACTGACAATTCCGGGCGTAGGCAAGAAAACAGCCCAGAGACTGGTTTTTGAACTTAAGGATAAAGTGGGTAAGGAGCAGGGCCTGGTTATGGCCGGCAGTGAAGATGGTACTGCCCTGGAAGAAATTCTGGAGGCGCTGGAAGCGCTTGGTTACCAGCGCAGCGAAATATTTCCCTTGCTTATAAACATGAAATCACAGGGAGAGCTGGGAGATAAAATTGAAGAAAATATCAAGAAAGTGCTGCGGCACAAAGCTATGCAGATAAAGAGGTAGGAGGAGATTTAATTGCAGGATCATCGCTTGGTCTCTGCTCAGGCTCTGGGCGAAGAAGATTATACCGACAGCACCCTGCGGCCATTGCGGTTAAATGAATATATCGGTCAGGATAAGGTTAAGGATAACCTGGTGGTATTTATGTCCGCTGCGCGGGCGAGAGGGGAGAGCCTTGATCATGTTCTCCTGAGCGGCCCCCCCGGGTTGGGAAAGACCACCCTGGCCACGATCATATCTCAAGAAATGGGTTGTTCTATCCGCCGGACATCAGGACCAGCTATTGAAAGGCCCGGGGACCTGGCGGCTATTTTGACCAATCTGGAACCCGGCGATGTATTGTTTATTGACGAGATACACCGTATGAACCGCAGTATTGAGGAAATTATGTACCCGGCCATGGAGGACTTTTTAATAGATATAGTAATTGGCAAAGGACCGGCAGCTCGCACCCTGCAGATCGACCTGCCGCCTTTTACCCTGATTGGAGCCACCACCCGGCCTGGTCTGCTGAGCTCTCCGTTACGGGATAGATTTGGCATTACCTGCCGGCTCGATTTTTATGGGGAGGAAGACCTGATTCGCATTATTGTTCGGGCCGCATCCATACTGGGTATAGCTATAGACAGTGCCGGCGCTCATGAGATTGCCCGCTGCTCGCGGGGAACCCCGCGTGTGGCCAATCGTCTTTTGAAAAGGGTGAGGGATTATGCCCTGGTCAAGGGAAATGGTCAGATCGACAGGGATACCGCAGCCCTGGCGCTGGAAATGCTGGAGATTGATGGCTATGGGCTGGACATGGTTGACAGGATGATACTTGATGCTATAATAATTAAATTCGGCGGTGGACCGGTAGGGTTAGAGACTCTGGCGGCCAGCGTCTCGGAGGAGACCGACACCTTAACCGATGTGTATGAGCCTTATTTGTTGAAGCTGGGATTTATTAATAAGACCCCGCGCGGTAGGGTAGCTACGGAACAGGCCTATCGACTCATGGGCTACCCGATCAAAAGCGGGCGGGAAGAAAATTCCCTTTTTGGTGATGCCGAAAATCAATAGTATTTACATATTTCGCACTTGCTTTAAGGCCAGTTTCAGGCAACCTTAAATTACGACCAGAGGGAGCAGCTGGTGTACCTGCAACAAAGATTGCTCTGGCGGCAACAATGTTTGTTGCATGTGGCAGTAAGGGTTTTTCACCCTGCCACTAGCAGCAAGAGGGTCTTGGCGATAACATTGTTTTTGGGTCAAATGTGAAAATTCAATTTTATTATGGAAGTGATTTAGAATGCCCCGGGTTTTGTTGCATATATGCTGTGGACCCTGTGCCAGCTATCCGGTCCCGGCTCTGCGTGAAGAGGGTTTTGAGCTGGCCGGTTATTTTTATAATCCCAATATACATCCCTACAACGAATGGCTGCAGCGCAAGCAGGCACTTGCACAGTATGCCGAGGCCGTTGATTTAAAGGTTATTTATGATGAGAAGTATAATCCCATCGATTACTTTCAAAATATCGCTTATCGGGAAAGCAACCGCTGCCTCATTTGCTATCAGATGAGACTGGAACAGGCGGCCCATATCGCCAAAAGAGGCAAGTTCGATTACTTCTCCACTACTTTATTGGTTAGCAAACACCAGAAACATGACTCCATTAGCGAACTGGGAGAGGCAATCGGTAAAAAATACGGGGTGCCTTTTTTGTATCGTGATTTTAGAGTGGGATTTAAGCAAACCGGTGAAATATCGAGAGCTATGGGGCTCTATCGCCAGCAGTACTGTGGCTGCTTATACAGCGAAGTAGAACGCTACGCCCCGCCCGAAGTACGCCGATTATTGAAATAAAAGGGGACAAGGGGACGGGGGACAAGGGGACAGGTTTACTGTCCCGCATCATGTCCTGCATCAAGTTTATAGCGTGGGACAGTAAACCTGTCCCCTTGTCCCCCGTCCCCTCGTCATAGGAGATAAGACTATACATGCAAGATATATTTAATTTGGATACATACAATTATGACCTGCCCTCCGGTTTAATTGCCCAGTTTCCCGCTGAGCCCCGGGACAGTTCACGTCTCCTGGTCCTGGATAAAAAAACCGGACGGCTGGAAGACAGAATCTTTGGCCAGGTAATAGACTACCTGGAGGCTGGCGATACTCTGGTTGTTAATCAAACTCGGGTTATCCCGGCTCGCTTATATGCCTGCAAAGATACTGGGGCCAGGATTGAGTTGCTTTTGCTTGGTAAGCGAGATAACAATTGGGAAGCTCTGGTCAAACCAGCCCGCCGGATGAAAGCAGGCAGCCGCGCCAAAATTTTGGGGCATGGCGAAGTAGTAGTGGAAGTAGTAGCCGACCTGGATATGGATGGGGCCCGGCTCTTGCAATTTCACAACTGTCCGGATGTCGAGGATTTTATAGATGAGGCAGGGCACATGCCCCTTCCTCCCTACATTAACCGTGCGGCTGAGCCAGGCGATAAAATGCGTTATCAAACTGTGTATGCCCGGGAACCGGGGTCATCAGCTGCCCCTACCGCCGGCTTGCATTTTACTGAGTCGCTGTTGAAAAATATAAAGGATAAGGGCATAAACATTGCCACGATAATACTACATGTAGGTTTGGGAACATTTCGACCGGTAAGCAGTCCGGATATCCGCCAACACCACATGCATTATGAGTATTACGAGGTAAATGCTGAGACAGCTGCCCTGTTGAATGAGACTCGCAAACAGGGGAAGAGTATTGTGGCGGTCGGAACAACAGTGGTAAGAGCCCTGGAAACAGTATATAATGATGAATGCGGTTTTATATGTCAGAATGGGGAAACCAATAAGTTTATTTATCCAGGCTATAATATTAAGGCCATTGACAAACTGATTACCAACTTTCATTTGCCCGGTTCATCTTTGATTATGTTAGTAGCCAGTCTGGCCGGGGTAGACAATACCAGGTCGGCTTATCAACATGCAATAGAAAACGAATACCGTTTTTTCAGTTACGGCGATGCTATGCTGATAATATAGAGCAGTCGGGTTGCCTGCGGGTTAATGACATAGAGTTTACTAGGAGGAATTACTCTGAATTTCAAAGTGATTAAAACTGAAGATTCGTGTTCAGCGCGTCTCGGCCAGATTACTACTTCCCATGGAGTTTTTGATACTCCTATTTTTATGCCGGTGGGAACTCAGGCCACAGTCAAGACCTTAACCCCGGATGATTTGTACGGGATGGGGGCTGATATCATCCTGGGCAATACCTATCACCTGCACTTAAGACCCGGAGAGGATTTGATAGCTGAGGCGGGCGGCCTGCATGGTTTTATGAACTGGAAAAGAGGCTTGTTAACCGATAGTGGTGGATTTCAGGTATTTAGTCTGCAAGGATTGCGTAAAATAGATGACAATGGGGTCCATTTCAGTTCACATATTGATGGCTCACCCCATTATCTTACTCCCGAACTTGTCATGGAGATAGAAGCAAAGCTGGGTGCTGATATAGCCATGTGTTTTGATGAATGTTCACCCTATCCCTGCAGCTATGAAGAAGCTGAACGAGCTGTGCAGAGAACCAGTCTCTGGGCAGAACGATGCAGGGCGAGTCATAATAAGGCAGACCAGGCTTTATTTGGTATCATTCAGGGCAACGTTTTTACCGATCTCAGAGAGCGCAGTGCCCGGGAGATAACTGATCTAGACTTTCCTGGTTATGCAGTGGGAGGGCTTAGTGTAGGAGAACCCAAACCGCTCATGTATGCTATGCTGGATTCAATCGATAACTGGCTGCCCCGCAATAAACCTCGCTACCTGATGGGGGTGGGGGCTCCCGAGGATCTACTGGAAGGGGTCAAGCGCGGGATTGATATGTTTGACTGTGTTTTGCCAACCCGTCTGGCCAGGCATGGAACTGCTTTTACCCGGGGAGGTAAACTGGTAGTGCGTAATGCTGTCTGGGCTCGTGATTTTAGTCCGGTTGACCCCACTTGTGAGTGTTATGTATGCCAAAACTACAGCCGGGCTTATATACGGCATCTTATTAAAGCCGAAGAGATTTTAGCGCATCGTTTATTAAGCTTCCATAATGTATACTTTCTGTTAAAATTAATGAGAGATATTAGAGATGCTATTAACCATGATGATTTTAAAAACTTCTATGCCAAATTTTACAAAAATTACAGGTTTTAATTAAAGGATCTTGCCCAACATTGGCGAAGATATATAAGGTTGTACAAAATTAAGGAGGGATATAATGGATGCACAACAACAGGGTTGGCTTACGGCTGCCATCTATTTAGGGGTTTTCATGGCTATTTTCTATGTTTTTATCATCATGCCGCGTAAGAAACAGGAAAAGAAGCACAAGGAAGTCCTGGACAGCCTCAAGCGCGGAGAAAAGGTGGTTACCATCGGCGGGCTCCAAGGCGAAATTGCCAGAGTAAAAGAAGATACAGTGCTTATAAAAATAAATGAGAGCACAGAGATCGAGTTCGTAAAGAACGCGGTGGCTTATAAAGTCGGGGATAAGTAATGATAACCCTCGCTGCCGTCCAAGAAAGTAAGCTGATAGAGACCTTTATCATCAAGGGTAACGAGCATCTGGGCACAATCGGCTTTACTGATCACGGCTTAGTTCATGTGAGTTTAGTAGCCGGCCTGAGCCGCCAGATTTTACTGGACCTGGGGTATGATCAGCACCTGGCGGAATTAGCGGGCATATCTGGCTACATGCATGATCTGGGCAATGTTGTTAACCGCCTGGGTCACAGCCAGAGCGGGGCTATGATGTCGTTTGAAATCCTGCGCAGATTGGGGATGGAGCCGGAGGAAATATCTATAATAGTCTCAGCTATAGGTAATCATGACGAGGGGAGTGGTCATCCCATTAATGCCGTTTCGGCAGCCTTGATTTTAGCTGACAAGTCGCATGTGCATCGTAACCGGGTTAGAAATAC
>JBAYYO010000123.1:0-6197 GCA_041672985.1 Syntrophomonas sp.
CAACATCCAGATGACCATAAGCCTGATTACCCCGATAGCGATAGAAGAAGGACTGAGATTTGCTATCCGCGAAGGTGGAAGAACTGTAGGTTCCGGAGTTGTTACCAGTATTGATGGGTAAAGAAGGCCTGTAAACCGGCAGAAGAGGTGAAGGATGGTAACGTCCTTCGCAACCAAACGCCTGGGTGCGTGTGATAAATTTGACCCATTCTAAGGAGGTTTAACAAGAGTGAATGGCCAACAGAAAGTCAGAATTAGATTAAAGGCATTCGATCATAAGCTGCTGGATCAATCGTCCCAGAAAATAGTGGAAACAGCTAGAAAGAATGGTGCTAATGTCTCGGGTCCAATACCGTTGCCGACCGAGAAGAAAATTTATACCATTTTGCGGTCGCCGCACGTTAACAAGGATTCACGGGAACAATTTGAAATGAGAACCCACAAACGGTTAATTGATATACTGGATCCTAATCCCCGGGCTATAGACGCCCTCATGCACCTGGATCTACCTTCAGGAGTGGATATAGAGATCAAGTTATAGCTGAGGAACCGGTACTGAGAGATTAGTGGGGAAAGTGGTCTTGAGGTAGCAAATCCGGATAAAAGAACAATAGGTGATGTTGGGTGTCCCACTTCCAACCGCTCGCCGCAGAATTCTCAACTAGGAGGTAGTAGAGGTGGCAGACAAAAACCAGAAGTCAATCCTGGGAATAAAAATAGGCATGACCCAGGTATTTGACGAGAATGGCAAAGCGATTCCAGTTACTATTGTGCAGGCCGAGCCCAACATAGTACTACAGAAGAAAAAAGTAGAGACTGATGGATATAATGCCATCCAGGTTGGGTTTATGAATATCAGAGAAAAACTCGTTAACAAACCCAAAATGGGAATATTCAGGAAAGCCAAACTGAAACCTTGCCGGCATATAAGAGAATTTAGTGTAAGCAATGTGGATGACTATGAAATAGGCACCGAGATTAAAACGGATATATTTGCTGCAGACGAGATAGTTGATGTAGTAGGTACTTCCAAAGGTAAAGGCTTTGCAGGTGCAGTTAAGCGACATAATATGGCTCGGGGCTCCATGGGTCATGGCTCTAAATATCATCGTCGTCCTGGTTCACTGGGTGCGATGGGACCGGCTCGAGTATTCAAAGGCCGGAAGATGCCAGGTCATTTGGGGGGAGAGCGAGTTACAGTACAAGGCTTAAAGATAGTGAAAGTCTATCCAGAAAAAGATCTCATCCTCATCAAGGGTGCGATACCGGGGCCTAGAAAAGGCCTGGTGCTTATAAAGAATTCAATTAAGGCATAGATAGAGTTCGATGCGAAGGAGGTAAAGAAAATGCCTAAAGTTGCAGTGTATGATATGCGCGGCACCCAGGTCGGGGAGATAGACTTAAACGACCAAGTTTTTGGTTTAGAGCCTAACGAAGCAGTAATGCAACAGTTCGTTAAGATGCAGCTCGCCAACAAGCGAGTGGGAAATGCTTCTACCAAGACCAGAGCGGAAGTTAGAGGCGGAGGCAAGAAACCATGGAAACAGAAGGGAACTGGCCGGGCCCGGGTGGGCAGTACTCGCAATCCAGTATGGAGAGGCGGAGGAATTGCCTTTGGACCCAAGCCCAGAGACTATTCTTATAAGCTTCCCCGTAAAGTCAGACGCCTGGCATTGAAGTCGGCGCTTTCAAGCAAAGTTCAGGATAGCAATATCATTGTGGTTGATATCCTTACATTTGATGAACCCAAGACTAAACTGATGTTGGAGACCCTGGATTTATTGAATGCAGCCGCCAAAACTTTAGTAATAACTGCCGATGGCGATGTCAATGTATATAAATCAGCTCGCAACATCCCGGGAGTTAAATCGCTTAAGGCTGACTATATAAATGTTTTCGATGTTCTTAAATATGAGACTCTGCTCATGACCAAAGATGCAGTTGCCCGGGTAGAGGAGGTATTTGCCTAAAATGAGAGATTATAGAGACATCATTATCAAACCAGTAGTTACAGAAAAGTCCATGAACATGCTGGCTGATAACAAATACACCTTTGTTGTAGACAAGAGATCGAATAAGACTGAGATCAAAAATGCCATTGAGAGCATCTTTGACGTAAAGGTTGAAAAAGTCAGTACTATGGTAATCAAAGGCAAGCCTAAACGTATGGGCAGATTCGAAGGACGTACCTCTGATCGCAAGAAGGCCATTGTGAGTCTCCAAGCCGGTCAGAAGATTAAACTATTCGAAGGCATTTAACCCCCCGTTATTCGGCGTGCTGTAAGGAGTGAGAAAGTAAATGAGCATAAGGAAATTTAAGCCTACAACACCCAGTAGAAGACACATGACCATAATGAGTTTTGAAGAGATTACGAAAGCCGAGCCTGAAAAAAGCCTAACCGTATCCCTGAAAAGTTCGGGAGGAAGAAATGCCAAAGGGCGCATGACGGTGCGACACAAAGGTGGCGGACATAAACGTCTGTACCGGATAATCGACTTCAAACGCAGAAAAGATGATATCCCAGCAGTGGTAGCTGCCATAGAGTATGACCCTAACCGTTCAGCTAACATAGCACTGCTTCACTATGCTGATGGTGCGAAGGCCTATATCTTGGCTCCCCATAACCTGAAGGTTGGAGACCAGGTGATATCGGGATCCAAAGCAGATATCAAAACCGGGAATACTCTGGCCCTCAAAGACATACCGGTGGGGTCGCTGATTCATAATATAGAACTTCGTCCAGGCAAAGGTGGGCAAATGGTCCGGTCAGCCGGAGTGGTAGCTCAGTTGATGGCCAAAGAAGGAGCTTACGCACATGTCAGACTTCCTTCCGGGGAAGTGAGACTGGTGCACATTAATTGCCGGGCTACCCTGGGGCAGGTAGGAAATCTGGATTTTGAGAACCAGAAGATTGGTAAAGCGGGAAGATCTCGTTGGATGGGAATAAGACCCACCGTACGAGGCTCCGTTATGAATCCGGTCGATCACCCGCATGGTGGCGGTGAAGGTCGGGCGCCGGTAGGCAGAAAGTATCCTGTATCTCCCTGGGGTAAGATTGCTATAGGCGGGAGAACCCGCAAGAAAAAGCCTTCCGACAATATGATAGTAAGGAAAAGAAACAAGTAAAATATTTTAGATTGCGCGTAGCGCTAAGGAGGTCTTTTAATGGGCAGGTCGTTAAAAAAAGGGCCTTATTGTGAAGAGAAGCTTTTAAAAAGGGTTGAAGATATGAACGAGACAGGCCAGAACAAAGTGTTAAAAACCTGGTCCAGACGCTCGACCATTATGCCTCAGATGTTAGGGCATACGATAGCTGTTCACGATGGGCGCAGACATATTCCGGTTTATATCACCGAGGACATGGTAGGTCTAAAATTAGGAGAATTTGCTCCTACCCGTACATTTAGGAGCCATGCAGGTAAATCCGAAAAGACAAGCAGAGCAAAATAGGAAGGAGGAGAGATATGATGGAAGCCAGAGCAGTAGCTCACTATATACGTGTATCTCCCTTAAAAGCTCGCCAGGTAGCTGATTTAGTCAGAGGCAAAGACATCAAAGAAGCCCTGGGAATATTAAGATATACTAACAAAAAATCAGCACCCCTGATTAATAAAGTTATGAAATCAGCCGTAGCCAATGCGGAACACAACTTTGATATGGATTCAGATGCCCTCTATGTTGCGCAGATAATGATTGACGAGGGTCCCACGCTGAAGAGAATGCGGCCTCGGGCATATGGGAGGGCAGATGTCAAACGCCATAGAACCAGCCATATTACGGTAGTGCTGAAGGAAAGGGAGGTTAAATAGTGGGTCAAAAGGTACATCCAAAAGGATTCAGACTCGGCATTATTAAAAGTTGGGATTCTAACTGGTATGCTGATAAAGATTATCCCGATCTTCTGCACGAAGATTACCGGGTTAGAAAGCTGGTCAAGGAACGGTTCTACACTGCGGGGATTTCCAAAGTAGAGATTCAAAGAACCGGTAACCGGGTGCGGGTGACTATTCATACTGCTAAACCTGGTATCGTCATTGGGCGCGGGGGGAGCGAAGTAGAAAAACTCAAGGTTCAGCTGATCGAATTGACCGGCAAGAACATCAATATAAATATTCAAGAGATCAAGCGTCCTGAATTCGATGCGCAAATTGTAGCCGAGAATGTAGCCCAGCAGCTTGAAAAACGTATGTCATTCCGTCGGGCCATGAAACAGACCGTACAAAGAACCATGCGGATAGGTGGTCTGGGGATAAAAATCGCCATTTCAGGCAGACTGGGTGGGGCAGAAATAGCCAGAACCGAGTGGTATGCCGAAGGGAAAGTACCCCTGCATACCCTGAGAGCAGATATTGATTACGGCTTTGCAGAAGCTAATACTACCTACGGTAAGATCGGCATCAAAGTATGGATAAACCGGGGAGAGGTTGCTCCGGAAGCCAAGCAGAGACCGAAGCAGAAAGCAGTGGAGGAGGCAGAGCAATAATGCTTACCCCAAAAAGAACAAAGTATAGAAAACAGCATCGCCCGAGTCTAAAAGGTAAGGCACATAAGGGTAATACCGTGACTTATGGTGAGTATGGATTACAAGCATTGGAAGCAGCCTGGATTACCAACCGGCAGATCGAGGCAGCTCGTATAGCCATTAACCGACATGTCAAACGGGGCGGGCAGCTATGGATTAAGATATTCCCCGACCGTCCTATAACAGCCAAACCTGCTGAAACCCGTATGGGCAAGGGGAAAGGATCTCCCGAGTATTGGGTAGCAGTGGTCAAACCAGGTCGAGTCATGTTTGAACTCTCCGGAGTACCAGAGGAAGTGGCCCGCGAAGCCATGCGGCTGGCTGCACATAAACTCCCGATTAAGTGCAGCTTTGTAAAAAGAGAAGAAATGGGTGGTGAGGTTAGTGAAAGCTGATAAAATAAGGGAGCTAACCGACGAGGAATTAGTTAGAAAAGTTTCCGACTACAAAGAAGAACTATTTAACCTCAGGTTTCAAATTGCAACCGGTCAATTGGATAACCCCATGAGAATCAGGGATGTCCGTAAGAATATAGCCCGCTGCAAGACGATATTGAGACAGCGGGAAATTTCCAGATAAAGTAACGGAAAAAGGAGGTCTAAGGGTGGCTGAGAATCAAGGCAACCGAAAAAGTATGATAGGCACAGTTACCAGTGACAAAATGGAGAAAACCATTACTGTCAGTGTGGAAACCGTGAAACAGCATCCTCTATATAAAAAGACCATAAGAACCAATAAGAAATATAAGGCACATGACGAAAACAATGAAGCCAAAGCTGGTGACGTTGTGAAGATCATGGAAACCCGCCCCTTGAGCAGAGATAAAAGATGGAAACTTACTGAAGTAGTGCAGAAAGCCAAGACTTTGCAATAGTCATGGTATTTTGAAGGGAGGTTTATTCCGTGATTCAGCAGGAAACTGTTTTACAAGTTGGTGATAACACCGGAGCCAAAAAGGTTTTGTGCATCAAGGTTCTGGGAGGATCAACCAAAAGATATGCCACAGTTGGAGACGTCATCGTCGTGACTGTCAAAGAAGCGGCACCGGGCGGATTGGTAAAAAAGGGCGAGGTGGTCAAGGCCGTAGTGGTTCGCACCAGAAAAGAAATTCGCAGGCCAGACGGATCCCATATCGCCTTTTCAGAAAATGCAGCTGTAATTATTGATGACAATAACAACCCCAAAGGAACACGCATATTTGGTCCTGTGGCAAGAGAACTAAGAGACAGAAACTTCATGAAAATAGTATCTCTGGCTCCGGAAGTTCTTTAGTCGGTGGAGGTGTGAAAGATGAACATTAAAAAAGGCGATACAGTTAAAGTAATAACCGGTAAAGACTCCGGTAAAAAAGGCAAGGTGTTAAAAGTAATGCCGGCCGACAATCGCGTCGTGGTAGAGGGAGTGAACAAAGCCAAGAAGCACCAGAGACCAAGCAGGAGTCTGCCTCAGGGAGGTATCCTGCAAATCGAGTCTCCTTTAAATGCGTCCAATGTGATGCTTCTGTGCACCAAATGCAACAAACCTACCCGGGGAGCCAGAAAGATTCTGGATAATGGACAGAAGGCTAGAGTTTGTAAGCAATGTGGTGAGGTATTAGACTAAAACTCCGAGAAGGGAGGCCAACTGTTGAATGGCCAGGTTATTTGAACAATATAAACAAGAAATAACTCCGAA
>JBAYYO010000124.1:0-6189 GCA_041672985.1 Syntrophomonas sp.
CAAACGGAACCTCGCTATGCGGCCCGTAAATTCACATAAAATAGTGGCTAATCAGTATCTTTGCCCGGTCTCCACAGGACTGGCAATTAAATTCCTCCAGAAGGTCATAGCGTTCTACCCCAGGGCCCCCTTCAGTTCGGGCAGTATTTCCTTGAGATCAGCCACCATGGCATAGTCCGCCATCTGGAGGATGTAGGCGTTCTCGTCGTTGTTAATGGCGACGATAGTGTGAGCATCACGTATGCCTACTGTGAACTGCACCTGCCCGGAAACACCCAATATTATCGCTAATTGAGGTTTACATTTCTTACCTGACAAACCGACTATCCTGTCTTCAGGCAACCATTTTCTATCTGTAGCTAGGGGCTTGGAGCAGGCTATTTCGCCACCTAATGTCTGGGCTATGCTCTCAACTAATCCCATATCTTCTTCTTCCATCCCCTGACCAACAATCACCAGGATATCAGCTGCTTCTATATCCACTGTGTCTCCTGCCTGGCCCCGGCTGGAAATCAATTTCAGCGGTGATGATACTGCTTCAATAGCCAATGGCTGCACACTGCCGCCTTCCTGAACTGGACTTGCTTCAAAAGAACGCGGTGTTAGGGCTATGACCTGCTGTTCAGTTTCTATTCTTTGAGTGGAAATAACTGCTCCCCCCAGGGCATTCCTGCTGCACTGTATTTTTCCCTCCACTACCGCTAACCCGTTTACATCAGTTAGGCAGCCAGCCTGTATTTTTTGCGCCAGGCGGCCGGCCAGTTCTTTGCCCCTGCGGTTGGAGGAAAGGAGAACTATTGAGGCATCCAGTTTATTAACCGCCTGCTCCAGTGCTGCTGCTACACAGGCGGTATCGGCCAGATTCAGGTTATCTTGAATATGGTAGGTTGTAGCTCCCCGGCCCGCCATTTCATCAGCTTGTTCATTATTGTTTATGCAGACTGCTTTTACGTCTAAATCAGTATCTTGGGCTATAACTGCGGCTGCTGTCAGTAGTTCCAATGCCAATGGGCTTTTCTCACTGTATATTAATATCGCTGCCATTTCTTTACCTCCCCAAAAATCCTTCAGCCCGCAAAGCTGATATTAAATCGGCTGCACTCTTGATCGCTATCCGTTGGCGATCGGTCTCCGGAGCCAGGGAACTCAGGGTGGTTATAGTCCTATCACCTGATAGTTCTATCTCCAGATCATCTATGCCTAATACCTTTTTGGGTTTTCGGCCTGCTTTTAATATCTGCGTAACAGAGGGTATACGAGGCTTATTTATGTCACTCAGGACGCTCACAACTACCGGCATCCGTACCTCCAGTACTTCTTCACTATCTTCGAGAACACGGGTGATTCTGGCTGTTTGGCCTTCCAACTCGATTTGGCTGGCATAGCCAATCTGGGGGAAACCAAGGATTTCCGCCACTCGTGAACTTACCTGCCCCGAGTAGTTATCACCACTGCCTTCTCCAAACAGGAGCAAACCCACATCATCAATTTTCTTAATGGCAGCGGCCAATAAAGCGGCACTTATGGAGCTCTCTATATCAGCAAACTTGTCGTCTATCACCAGGCAGGCTTCGTCAGCACCTCCTGCCAGGGCTTCTTTAATGGTGTCCTCTAATTCTTCATTGCCGACAGATACCGCCATCAAGTTGCCCCCGCTGACCTCTTTCAACTGAACGCCTGCTTCCAGGGCATTCTTATCTATACTTCCTATGGTATAGGGCACTCCATCAAATACCGGTTGTCTATTTCTAATTCTTATCTGCTGCAGATCCGGTACTTGTTTTAGCGCTACAACTATATTCATGCTTAAAACCTCCTAAATGCTGATGGTTGATGGGATGTCCGATGATATCGCTCGCCAGCTCTGAATAGCTTTTTAGGCCAGGATTGCTCCGGCCACTATGAGCTTCTGCATGTCAATGACCCCTTCTACCTGGGGCCCCATTATGGCATCACGATATAGGCGGGAGACCTTGTAGTCTTCCATTAACCCGTAGGAACCATGTATATCTACGGCTATACGGGCTGCAGCCATGGCATTTTCTGCAATAACAACCTTGGAAAGAGCTGCTTCTCGAGCAAAATCAGATGGGCTCTTGGGGTTGTTGGCCAGGACCCCCAATCGATAGGCAAGCCAGCGGGATGTTTCGTATTTCATGGCTATATCGGCGATTTTCAATTGAATGGCCTGAAACTTGGCTATGGGATCACCCCGGTGAGTTTTCTCTTTAGCATATTTTACAGATTCCTCGAACGCCGCCAGAGTTGTCCCCAGGGCCACAGAATTCATGCCTATTTTACCAAAGGCAATACCATACTGCAGCACCGGGTAACCATTACCCAGCTCTCCCAGCAAGTTCTCTACTGGCAACTTAATGTTCTGCATATAAATATCACACAGCGGTCCCCCGTGCCAGCCTAGCTTTTTCCACGGCTCTGATACTGAGTAACCCTCACAAAACTTATCAACAATAAAAGCAGTGGGTTTACCACCCTGGCTATCCTTGGCGAAGACCACCAGCGATCCGGGATAATTCGCATTGGTAATGAATCTCTTGGTGCCGTTAATAATGTAGTGATCACCGTCTCTGACTGCAGTGCTGTTAATTTGCTTGGGATCTGAACCAGTGCCAGGTTCTGTAAAGGCAAATGAAGTTATATGTTCACCCCGGCAAGCCGGGGGCATATATTTTTGTTTCTGGGCCTCGGTTCCGAAATTAGATATAGCCGCTAAACCCAGGGAATGGGCAGAAACAACCATCGCCGGACCACTGGATACACGCGCTATCTGCTCCATGGCCAGAACATAGCTGTCATAACCGGCATCTGCCCCGCCATAGGCCTCCGGCATAGCCATTCCAAATAAATCGAGTTCGGCCAACCCTTGTAGTATTTCCCGGGGAACCTCGTTTTGTTGCTCGATTTGTTCTGCCACTAGAGCTATGTTTTGGTCTGCAAACTCCCTCGCCATTTTCTGAATTAAAGCCTGTTCTTTAGTTAGAGTAAAATTCATTTTCCCGTCTCCTTTCATAATAGATAATCTCTCCGATTGTTAACGGATATTACCAACTTCCCCATATTGAGCCACGTCAATAACATAATGTATTATTAATTAACATGTTATGTTTTGTGAATGTTACCATGGTATTATCTGTACGTCAACTGAAAAGAGAGGATATTTATTTGACAATATCGAATCTTTCTATTAGAATATAGCTTGCCTTGTTCTTTAAGCAGTCTCCTTTTTGGGGGAACTTGTCCAAGAGTACTTCAGAAGGGAGATGAAAGCATGTTAGAAGATAAATATATCGTATGCAAGGATTGTGGTAATGAGTTTCTGTTCTCAGTTTCAGAACAAGAATTCTATGCAGAAAAAGGCTTTGAAAATGAACCAGGGCGCTGCCCGGAGTGTAGAAGAGCCCGCAAGCAGCAACGTAATGGTTACGGGAATTCTGGTTACAGAGAAGAGCGTCAAATGTTTAAAACCGTTTGTGCAGCCTGTGGTCAAGATACGACTGTACCATTTGAGCCTACCGGTGAAAGACCAGTTTATTGCCGGGAATGCTTCCAGGCCAGACGCAATCGTTAATTAGATTTCAATAGCATATAAAGGGGTTTAGTATTATTTTACTAAACCCCTTTTGGTTTCACTGACACGCTACCGGGCAGCCTTGACGAAAGGAGAACTTTTCTCCCTGACGAGTCGACAAACTGTCACGTTTCCATCTAACTTTTTTCCATAAAACAGTCATATTTCTTACAAAAATATAGTATTATTTGGTTGACAAATAGTTCGTACACCAACTATAGTTTCTGTATAGGGCCAGATAGGTCAAAGGTAAAAATACGGCTGTTTAAGCGGATTCAATTGATCTGCTGTATTATTTAGAACGAGGAGGAGTATTAATGGATTTTAAGTTAACCGAGGAACAAGAACTAATTCGGAGTAACATGCGGGAATTTGCCCTCAAGTATGTAGAACCTATCGCTGTGGAATTGGATGAAACTGCCCGTTATCCCAAGGAAGTAATCGAGAAACTGGCCGAGGGCGGTTGGATGGGAATGCCTTTTCCGGTTGAGTATGGCGGACAGGGTACTGATTATTTAACCTATGCCATTGCGGTTGAAGAACTTTCACGTTCCTGTGCAGCCACCGGTTTTACTATGTCAGTTCATACCAGTCTGGCTCTAATGCCTATTTTCAATTTTGGTAGTGAAGAGCAAAAGAAAAAGTATCTGACCCCTCTGGCCAAGGGCCAACATATTGGGGCTTTCGCCTTGACCGAACCAGGTGCCGGTACTGATGTAGGCGCCGCTACCACAACTGCTGTCCTGGATGGCGATGAATATGTTTTAAATGGAACCAAAACTTTTTGTTCCAACGGCCCGGTGGCTGACACCTTCGTAACTTTTGCCTGGACAGATAAGTCAGCTGGACCGAAAGGGATGAGTTCTTTTATAGTATCGAAGGATACTCCCGGTCTTAAGATCGGCACCCATATTATGAAGATGGGAATCAGAGCCTCTCAGACTTCTGAGGTCATTTTCAAAGATTGCCGTATACCTAAAGCCAATCTATTAGGGAGCGAAGGCGGCGGTATGAAGATCGCCATGAATTGCTTTGATCATGGCCGGATTGGGATAGCAGCTCAATCAATTGGAATCATTCAAGCCGCTCTGGATGAATCTATCAGTTATTCCAAACAGAGAATTCAGTTTGGCAAACCCATTTCCAAAAATCAGGCTGTTCAGTGGTGGTTGGTCGATATGGCCACTGACCTGAGTGCCTGCCGGTTCTTGACCTATCATGCCGGATGGTTGAAAGATCAAGGCAAGCCCTTTACCAAAGAAGCATCCATGGCCAAGTTATTCTGCTCCGAAGCCGCCATGAAACATACGGTTAAAGCAGTGCAGGTGCATGGAGGTTACGGATATACCAAAGGGGTAAAAGTAGAACGCTTGATGCGTGATGCCAAGATAACCGAAATCTACGAAGGCAGCTCTGAGGCTCAGAGAATGGTCATTGCTGGGAATATCCTGCGGTAAATTACGAGCAGATAATTTTATGGAGCGGGACAGGGGCCAACAACCCCTGTCCCATTGTATTTTCTGTAGATGGGCAATAGGGTATAATAAATTAAGGCTGGTTAGGCCTTATTACATTAAATATAAGGAGCCACATACAATGAACATCGGCATAGATATTGATAATACCATAACTTACACCCGTGAATTAATTCTGGATTATGTTCAAACCTTTGATAGGGATAATAATCTTGGTACCCAGGTGAATTTAAACCAGTATAGTCTGGAAAAATCCCTGATGTGGGAAACAGACGTTTTAAATCGGTTTCTGCGTACTTACCTGGGCGACATCTACAAGTATGTGTCGCCCAAGCCTAACGCTTTAGAAGTCATACGAGATTTGCATAGAGATCATTCCGTCATTCTAATAACCTCCCGCAACCAACGCGACCAAACCATCCAGACAACCACCCTGGAATGGTTGTCCCGCCACCAGGTTGCCTATGACTCTCTGGTTATGAATAATACTGAAAATATGCATCATTTCAGCAAGCTTGAGGCCTGCCGGGAGAACAATATCGATGTGATGATTGAAGACCATCATGACCTCTCTCTGGAATTAAGCCATATTATACCTGTGATCATGTTCGATTACCCCTATAATGCTCATCTTGATGTCAAGAATATTGCCCGGGTCAAGGATTGGCTGGAAGTCAAAACCATTATTGCCGCTATGGAACCTACCGAAGCAAAGTAATAACCTCTCAGACATCAGCATACTGCTTTTGCCAAAGCTTAGAGAATGTATAGTATCAAAGTAATATTGAAACGGATTTTCATTTAGCACTACATTTCCTGCCATCATTTACCATGCCCTGTATTCCTTTAGCTGTAAACGCAGGCTATTCGGGCCTTAAATCCCTCCCGCCAACTAATAGAGAGCCAATTGTCCATATTTACCAAAAGGTAGCAAAGCAAGCAGGTCGAATACTAACTAAAGGGAGGCGTTAGTAAAAATTTTGGGAGGTATATATGACTTTTAAGACGAAAATTAAAAACAAAATAATTGCATTCTGTTTGGCTCTGACAATATTAGCAGGCATGGGCATGGTCTGGACTCCCCCGGCAACGGCTGCTACAGCGGCCAGTATCAGGCAATATAAC
>JBAYYO010000125.1:0-6149 GCA_041672985.1 Syntrophomonas sp.
AAGGAGATTGAAAGGTATGAGACTTCTTGTACTGGGAGCAGGAAGAAATCAGGTAAACGCCATAAAAAGGGCTAAACAAAAAGGTCATACGGTTATAGTTTCTGATTACCTGCCGGATGCACCCGGGAAAAAGCTGGCTGATTATTCCGAAATGACCAGCACTTTTGATATAGAGGGTAATATTGCCGTAGCTCGCAAGTACAACGTGGACGGTGTGTTTACAGTCGGAACCGATCAACCGGTGCTGACGGCAGCCTACGTGGCTGAGGCGCTGGCTCTCCCTCAGATGATTAGTACCGCTACTGCTTTGAAAGCCACCCACAAAAAACACATGAAGGCAGCCTTTTGGGCCCATAATATCCCTACCAGTCCCTACCTTCTGATAAAACAAACCGAGCTGGAATATACAAGCAGACTATTATGCAAATTAAATCAGCTGAAGTTTCCCGTGGTTGTAAAACCGGT
The DNA here is from genome assembly GCA_041672985.1 of Syntrophomonas sp. Classification (GTDB taxonomy): domain Bacteria; phylum Bacillota; class Syntrophomonadia; order Syntrophomonadales; family Syntrophomonadaceae; genus PHAA01. The sequence goes on from JBAYYO010000125.1 coordinate 466, forward strand.
CGATAGCCAGGGGCAGCGCGGAGTATTTAAAATACCCCGGCTGGATGAAAACATTATTTCTTTTATGCGGCAAACATTTGCCCACACCCGGGACGAGGAAATCATCGTCGAGGAATATTGCGCCGGTGACGAAATAACTATAAGCGGCTGGGTCGATGACCATAAACCCTATATTTTAATTATTACCGATCGCCCTTTGCTAAATGTTGAACCTCGTATTGGCATAATGACTGCCCACCATTTTCCGTCTCCCTACACCTTCAGCCATCATGACGAATTGCAAAATTTAGTCAATAATACGATAAAAGCCCTGGATATCGCCTCCGGGCCTGTTTATTTGCAGGTAATTATGACGCCGGAAGGGGCCAAGTTGGTCGAGATAGCCTGCCGCATAGGCGGTGGGCATGAAGAAGAGCTAATTCCCCTGGTTACGGGAATCGACCTGGTTGATATGGTGATTGATAAATCATTGGGCAAAAGTATTAATATGACGCAACTGGAAAATTACCGATTGCTTGACAATCCCCATTATGCTCAGACCAAATTTATAATGGCCCACCCGGGGCAGGTAAAGACCTGGGGCAGCCTGGAGGCCATCAAGCGTATGCCAGGTGTTGTCAATGCCCGGTTTTATGATCCCCAGCTTAAGGAAATAAAAGAGATTGTAGATAGTGCCACCAGTCGCTGGGGTTATATTATTGTTACCGCCAGCAGTCAGCAGGAATTGGAGAAATATGTGTTTAATGCTTATAATATGGTGGAGATTTTGGACTATGAAGATAACAATCTACTGCGAATCGTAGACACAAAAGCATAAACATTAATGATCTTAAATGAAGCTGGTTGATATTTGTGTTTTTTATTGTAAACTCTTATCAATAGCTGCTAAATCTATCCACTAGATTAAACTGCGGAAGGAGATGGAAAATGCGCAAAAGTATTTTGATAATTTGTCTCATGGTATTCATTTTATTTGGTTCTTTAAACCTGGGGGGGTGTACAAGCCCTAACAAATCTCCCCAAACCAGCGGTACAAACAACAGTAAAGTTACTATAGCTCAGCAGTTTGGCCTGGCCTATGCTCCCGTGCAAATAATGAAAGAAAAAAACCTGCTGGAAAAATATCTCCCCGGGGTAGAAATTACCTGGAAGCAAATGGGCACCGGCCCAACCATACGGGATGCCATGGTAACCGGACAGGTTGATATTGGCTTCATGGGCATCTCACCATTTCTTATTGGCTGGGATAAAGGCGCCGAATGGAAGATAGCTACAGCCTCGGGCAGCCAACCATTGGCCCTGCTTACCTATAAAAAAGATATTACTAAAATAAATGATTTCTCGGCCGCGGATAAGATTGCTACCCCGGCCATTGCCAGCATCCAACAAATGTTGTTATCCATGAGCGCGGAGCGTGAATTAGGCGACCCCAGATCTCTTGATAATCTAATGATACCTCTGACTCATCCGGATGCAGTTACCTCTTTGTTAGCCAAAAAGGATGTCACCGCTCACTTTTCGTCACCTCCCTACATATTTCAGGAATTGGCCGCCCCGGACATCCACCAGGTAATCACAGGTGAAGATGCATTTGGGGGCGAGTTTACTTTCATTTTTGGCGTAGCGACCAATAATTTTCATGATACCAATCCCCCTGCCTATGCTGCTTTTATTGCGGCCTTTAACGAGGCGATCACCTTCATTAACAACCACCCCCGGGAAGCTGCCAAAATATTGGCTCCGGTAAATAATTTGAGTGAAGAGGATACATACCAAGCGCTAACCTGGGAAGGCACTAATTATTGCTCCACGCCCTATGGAATTATGGGGTTTGCCGAGTTCATGAAAAATACCGGTTACATAAGTAAAATGCCAGCCAATCTGGGCGATATAGCTTTTGAAAATGTTGAAGCCACAGTCGGCAAGAGGTATGGTAACATGTCAGCAGTAGAAAAGTTGCAGTTAAGAAACGGGGCCCACAATGTTCCATAGAATGAATTGTAAATTTTTGCAAAAGGCTCTCTTTGTCCTGATGCTGATGATGGTGTGGGAGACTCTGGCGCGGACAGTATTCTTCAACCCCACAGTCTTTCCCTCCGTTACGGCGATATTAAATGCCTTTGCGGAAGGTGTCGCCAGCGGCCTGCTCATTGAAAAAACCGCTTATTCCCTGTTATTGATTTTCAAAGGCCTGCTTATCTCCTTGCTGACCGCAGTACTGTTGAGTTCAATGGCTATTATGTCCTCCCTCGCCGAGAATATAGTGACCACCTTAAACTCTATTTTGCACCCACTGCCTGGCATAGCCCTTCTTCCGGTAGCCATTTTGTGGTTTGGTATCGGTGAAGCCAGTATCATTTTTATAGTGATTCATTCCGTACTATGGCCAATGGTTGTTAATTTTATGACTGGTTTTAAGACTATTCCCAGGATCTATATGGATGTCGGTAAAAATATCGGCTTGCGGCCTATCGGTTTGTTATGGGGGGTAATACTGCCCGCTTCGCTGCCCTACCTATTATCGGGGACTAAAATCGGCTGGGCTCGTGCCTGGCGATCTGTAATAGCAGCGGAAATGGTCTTTGGAGCCGCCTCCGGAACAGCCGGTGGGCTGGGCTGGCATATCTATATGACCCGCTATTTATTTGATATTTCGGGGACCTTTGCCGCTCTTCTGGCTATTATAATAGTTGGTATACTGGTGGAAGAGTTGTTGTTTAATAACATCGAAAAACATACCGTTATAAAATGGGGAATGACACTCTAGGAGAGAACATATGCTGGTAGTTGATAATCTATATAAGTATTTTAATACGAAGGAACTTAAGAAATATGTATTGCAGGATATTTCCTTTACAGTAAACGCCGGTGAATTTGTCTGTTTGCTCGGCCCTTCGGGCTGCGGAAAAACAACCCTGTTAAGATGTATTGGCGGGTTTGAACCATTTTCCGCAGGAAAAGTACTGGTAACTGGTCAGCCGGTATTGGGTCCGGGCATCGACCGTATGATGGTATTCCAGGGGTTTGACCAGTTGTTCAGCTGGAAAACGGTTTACGCCAATGTAGAGTATCCTCTACAAATAAATGGTTTAGCTAAAAAAGACCGTCATAATTTAGTATTACGATACCTTACGATGGTGGGTTTGCAGGATTACACCAATTATTATCCTTACCAGCTCTCCGGCGGGATGAAGCAAAGGGCTGCTCTGGCCCGGGCCCTGGTTTTACAACCCCGTATCCTACTGATGGATGAGCCGTTCGGTAATCTGGATGCCCTGACCAGAAATGCACTGCAGGGCGAATTGCTCAAAATATGGTCGGAGACTGCCTCCACCATCCTTTTTGTCACTCATGATATCGAGGAAGCAATATTATTATCAGATCGAATCATTATGTTGTCCCCTTCCGGAGAACTAAAAGACATAATTCCCAACCAACTGGAGCGCCCCCGTAAACCCGGCAGAGCTGGCTTTGTAGAGCTGTGGGAGCGTTTATACAGTCAACTCGGGGCTTAGTTATGGCGAGAAGATCCATACGCTGGCTATTAATATTGGTCTCAATAATACTGCCAATCGTAACCCTCTCTTATTACGGCGTAGAGCTGCTGGATTTAGGCCTATTTGCGGCCACAATCTTTTTCTGTACCCTGATCCCCGGCTTGCTCTTATTAAGTTTTTCCCATACTTCCCAGGACGGAGCTTATAGATTTGCACTGGCGACGGTCACAGGTATTTGTCTGGATATCATCCTCTATATATTGCTGTCGATTTTGCAACTGAAATCGATGTTCTACCCTCTTTTCGGAATGCTGTTCCTTGCCTACATAATTAGGGGTAATCTGCGGGAAGATCTGCGCACAGTGATAGGTGCTGCCGCAACGTTGGAAACAAGATATGTTGCGGCCCTCAGCCTTTCTTCATTGCTGTTATTAGCATTAATTGGCATTTTTCATTTTATACCGAACCCTCTGCCGGGGGGCAGCTCGCCGCTTATTTATTACATCGACCAGCCCTGGCACCTGGCCAATATTGCTGAAATAAGCAACCACTGGTATCCTCAGGATGCTCGCCTGGCTGGATACCCCTTCCATTATCACATATTTGTCTATGTTTTCATTGCCATTATTGGCAATATCAGCGGCATTTCATTACCAGTGTTATTCTTCCGCCTGGTTCCCTTCTTCCTGCTGTATTTATTGTTCGGGGGAGCTTATTTTTCCGGGAGTCGCTGGTTTAACCGCAGGTCAATCGGGGTACTTCATATTTCAACCTTTTTTTTCCTGGGAACCGCCCTGCTTGCCTACCCTTTTAATATTTTCCTGTTAAACTTGTTTACCAGTCCCACTTTCCTGCTGGCAGCAGTATTGACTCTTTTCCTGATTATGGAGATAAAAAACTATTTGGCGAACGGTGAACGACAGCATCTATTAATATCTCTGCTTCTGGTCGCGGGGGTAAGCGGTGCTAAAGGCAGTTTCTTCCCGGTCATTTTCTGCGGGCTGTTGCTCGTGTGGTTGTACAGATTGGTGAGCAAGCATGATTTTCAACGGCTCAACCTCTTGCTGACCAGCAGTCTGCTTATCTTTGCCGCTGTTTTTGTTTACATATTTGAAGGCATGGGCAGTGAGGGCCTAAATATCCTTCCATTTGAAGTCGTCCACTATACCCGCCTGTTTGCGGCCTACCAGGACTTGGGGGGGAATGACCGTAGTCTTTGGTTTATGCTGGGTCTCCTTCCCATATATTTTATCTCTTTTTATAGTTTCCGGGCCTTCGCCCTCATCAACCTGATAAAAAAAACAGTTACTTCCCTGCCCCGCTTAACCTTTGAAAGATTGTTTATGGTCGGCCTAATAGTGGCCAGTTTCATTCCTGGATACCTTTTGAGCTACCGGGGCAGATCAGAATATTTCTATTTGTTTGTTGGTTATATAGGCCTTAATCTCATATCAGCAGGCTATCTATATGATGTCTATACAAACTATAGATCCAAATGGTTAAAAGTGATTTTATCAATTTTATTGTTATTGTCAGGCACAGACACCGTCATCAGTGCCCGGCAATTGCCGCAGATGATTCCGGAACTGCAAGCCACCAGCTACCAGCCCCTCACTCCTGCTATATATGAGGGGCTAAGCTATTTGCGTGAAAATACGGATCGTGATGCCATCATAGCCTCGCATCGATCATACATTTATTTCGAAGACAATCCTCAATTTTTCTATTATTCAGCTTTCTCGGAACGGCGTATGGTAGTTGAGGGATGGAAGTATATGTCAAGGCCATATCAACAAGAAGCCCAAAGGCGAGATGCAGATATGGCCACCCTTTATACTACCCGGGATACTGATATAGCCGCCAGCATTTTGGATAAATACGCTATTGATTACCTGATTGTAGAGAAACAGCTTAAGGAGCAATTAGGTTTTGATACCTACAAACTCATGACCCTGGGCTTCCAAAACAGTGAAATGGAGATCTATCAGGTCAACCCATGATTCCGGTCATCGAGTGCTGCCACCCAAACTGGTCTTATAGCTTAACCTTTTCAAACCAGCGAAACATTAAAACGCCACCCAACACAAATAAAACTATTATTAACCAATGATTTACCCCCAGGGCATCAGGAATAGTGAGGTTCCCATAATTGCCCCAGGTCAATAATCTATTCTCCAGAGCCGGATA
>JBAYYO010000126.1:0-6125 GCA_041672985.1 Syntrophomonas sp.
GGAATCAAAGTGCCGGTGCTTGTGCAGGTTAATATATCCGGCGAAGATAGCAAGACGGGGTTGCCGGCTGATGATGTGAATGAGTTTCTGGCCTCCGCAGGGGAATTGGCAGCCATCCAGGTTTTAGGTTTGATGACCATTGCGGTTCAGGATTCTGATCCTGAAACCAGCCGCCCCATATTTAAAGAACTGGCCGCACTTAAAAACAGTCTGGTTGGTAAAAAAGATAGCAACGTGGATTTGAAATATCTATCGATGGGTATGTCGCAAGATTATGAAGTTGCCATCGAAGAAGGGGCTAACATGGTGCGTATTGGCAGTGCGCTATTTAAATAGATTGTAAACTTTGCGATGTGAAAAGGAGGAGAAATTATGGGAGTAATAGATAATATGTGGAAATGGCTGGGGGTTCAGTCAGAAGTCGAAGAGGAATATGAGTTTGAACAACGCCCCCCATCACAGGAGCGAGACGGCAAGTCAGCAGCCAACATTGTTGCTTTACATTCCGGCAAGGGCATTAAGGTAGTTGTTTGTGAACCGGAACGATTTGAAGAAGTACAGGCTCTGGCGGATCATCTTAAGAATCGCAAACAAGTGATACTAAACTTTGAAGCCACCCGTCCTGAAATATCGCAAAAAATTATTGATTTCATCAGTGGGGCAGTTTATTCTTTGGACGGGCATAGCCAGCAATTGGGACAAAATATATTTCTTTTTGCCCCTTCATCAGTCGAGATAACTGCTGAAACCAAAAACCTGATGCGGAAAAACGACTTCATACAGACTGATCCCTTTGGAGGCAAACGCTAATGCCCCTTAATCTGGGTATAATTGGCTGCGGAAAAATGGGATATGCCCTCTTGAAGGGGATTACCCAGGATGCAGGAGCCTATAATGCCATTTATATGTGTGACCCGGATGAGGAACGAATGAGCTTGTTTGCTCGTGAATTTGGAGCCCGGGCGGCCGCTCATCAACAGCTCATTGCCAGTGCAGACGTCATAATTCTGGCGGTGAAACCGGCGCAGATTAAGTCAATCCTGGCTGCAACCAGGGATGTGTGGAATAATGAGAAGCTGCTAATTTCCATTGCCGCGGGGATAAAGATTGCTGCGATAGAGAAAGAACTGGGCCAACCAGTGCGAGTGGTTAGAGTTATGCCCAACACACCCTGCCTGGTAGGTGAGGGTGCAGCAGCCATTGCGGGAGGCCATCATGCCAGTCCGGCTGATCTGCAATTGGTGCAAACGATGCTGGATAGAGTGGGGGTAGCCATTATCCTGGAGGAAAGCTATATGGATGCAGTTACGGCAGTATCTGGCAGTGGTCCTGCCTATGCATTCCTCATAGTTGAGGCAATGATGGACGCGGCCCTTAACCTGGGCTTAAGCAGCGACATCAGTCGCCGTCTGGTTTTACAGACACTTAAGGGCAGCCTAACCATGTTGGAAAAAACCGGAGACCACCCCGCAGTCCTGAAGGCCCAGGTGACTTCTCCGGGCGGAACCACCATAGCCGGTTTACGGGAGTTGGAAGCCGGTGGTATTCGGGAAGCTATTTTTGCTGCGATTGAGAAAGCCCAGCAGCGCTCTATGGAATTGGGTGCCGACTAAATATTATGGGAGGATAAACAATTGAACCCAATACAGATTATCCAAGTGGTAGATATTATTTTTGAAGTATTGATCTGGCTAATTATCATCCGCTGTATTTTATCCTTTGTTCGCCATGACCCTTACCAACCGCTGATCAGGTTTATTTATGATGTGACAGAACCCATCATGGGACCTTTTCGCCGCCTCGTCCCGGCAGCCGGAGGAATAGACTTTTCACCTATTGTCGTTTTACTGGCACTTACCCTTTTACAGGGGCTGGTTACGCGGCTCTTATGGACACTGCTATAAAAATAATACCAAAGGAGTACGGTAATGCCTCTGCATGAATTGGAACTGCTGGCTCCGGCCGGCAAAATGAACGTGCTGCACAGTGTTGTAGCAGCTGGTGCTGATGCGGTCTATTTGGGCGGAAAAAGATTCAATATGCGCGCCCTTAAAGCCGAATTTAACTTCACCGATGATGAGCTAAAATATGCGGCCGATTTTGTTCATAAAAACAACCGCAAACTCTATATTACCGTCAACAACCTCTATGACGGCAGGGAGATAGATGAGATAGACAATTACCTGCTATTTCTGAACGACCTGGACATCGATGCTTTGATTGTTCAGGATTTGGGGATAGCCGATGTCTGTGCAGAATTGAATCTTGATATACCTCTGCACGCCAGTGTACAGATGGGAATTTCCAATCTGGAAGCGGTAAAAATTTTGGAAGAAAAGGGTTTTGAAAGGGTCATACTTTCTAAAAATGTTTCCCTGCCTGAAACCGCTCTAATATCGGGCGGAACCAAGTTGGGGATAGAATTTTTTATCCATGGGGATTTGTGCATCTCCCATACCGGACAGTGTTATATGAGCAGTTTTGTGGGCGGCGAGAGCGGCAACCAGGGCAGGTGTCGCAAACCCTGTCGCTGGCGATATGAACTGCAAGGCGCCCAGGAAGACGAATTCGCAGGTCTTAGACATTACCTGGCCCACAAGGATCTGTGCCTTTACCCCTGTCTGGACCAACTAATAGAGGCGGGGATCAGTTCTTTTAAAATTGAAGGGCGTATGCGCAGTGCAGAATATTTATCTCGATTGGTGTCCATTTATCGCCGTGCCTTGAACAGACTGATTGAGGACCCGGCCGCTTACCGAACCGATGAGAAAGAGATGCTTGATCTCCAGGAACTCCGCATCCGCGATTATACTGAAGGCAACCTTCTTAAACCCCTGGATTGGACAGTGGTAGGCTTTGACGGCCAAAGAGAGCCCTCATTCATTAGTAAAACAGCCCAACAACTATCTCGGTCACAATTAATGGATCCTGTAGATAATCCGCCTATCCTCTCTAATCAAATTACGCCAGAAATAACAGTCAAAATTGGGGGTCTGGATAGTCTGGAAGCCATAAGAGAATCTGGAGTTAATAACGTCATTCTGGGTTGTGATATAATTCGCCAAAACCGGCAGAATTGGACTACGTCGGCTATTTTGGAGGCTTCTGAAATGTTGCAGGGCAGCCCCCTTAAAATATTCCTGGAGACCCCCCGGATAGTCAGCCAGTATGATCTGTCCACCATACATGAAATCAAGCAGATAGCTGATTCAGCTCACATATGGGGGGTAATTGTAAATGATTTAGGGAGTCTGAATATATTCAGGGATTCAGGCCTGCAAATATGGGGAGGCTATGGCCTTAATACCTTCAACCATAATGCGGCTGCATTTCTTAATAGTTTAGGCATCAGCAGGATAACCGCTTCCCTGGAAATGAAGGCTGATAACCTGAAAAGCATGCTTAATTCCGGTTCCCCCACCGAGGTAATGGTGCACGGTCCGCTGCCCTGTCTGGTGAGTGATTTCTGCATAATCCGCTCCGCTCAATCTGAACGGGATGGGGAATGCCCCATGTATTGTCTTCAGGATAAGTATTCATTAAAGGACAACTGGGGACAGAGATACAGGATTAATACCGACGCTAATTGTCGCAACTATTTATTTTTCCCCTATGACTTATGCCTGTTGCAGTATATGCCGCATCTTAGCTGCTGGGGAGCCCAATCGTTTCGAATCGAAGGTCAATATTACGATCCGCGGCAGCTAAAACAGGTAGTGGAGGTTTATCGTGCAGCCGTACAGCAGCTAACCAGGGGTGAATGGGAACCGTCCGACAATTACCGCAGAATGTTGGACCTTTTCCCGGAGGGTCTGACTACCGCGTTACTAAATGCAACTCAGCAGCAAATATGAGCTATGGCTTGAACAACTCAATTTTCCGTGGGGCTCAAGTCCTATGCGGTCCAACTATTAACCGGACCGGTGAGCACAGTTAAGCACCGCATCCGTCTGGATTCATTCAGGGGTAGTTCAATAATCGAAGGGTGTGATAATTTGATAACTGGCATGGAGATAAGGAATCAGCAGTTTCCCAAGTCTATCCGGGGATACAAAGAAGAAGAAGTCAAGAGTTTTTTGCAGCATGTGGCCCAGGATTACGAAAATCTCTATGGTGAAAACTCCCAATTGCGAGAAAGCCTGCAAAGATGCAAGTTTGAATTGGATAAATATCACAAAATAGAAGAAACCATGAACAATAGCCTAATCTTGGCCCAACAGACTGCAGAAATGCTAAAAGTGAATGCTCAGAAGGATGCCGAAAGAATTTTGGAAGACTCCAAGCGCTCTATAGCAGAAATGCTGACTGCTTACCAGGAGATCATGAAACACCTGAACTTATTTAATCTGGAACTTAAATCACAATTGAATGTTGAATTGGAATTATTGGACAAAAATATTAAGAAAAATGAACAAATGGCCGGCTTTTTCAACCAACCGGAAGTAAGAGACCTGGTGGAGAATTTGGGCAATATCAACCTGAAAGTGACCGATGATGCTGCGGATAACTGATGCTGCCGGGGGAGTGCGTCTGGAGGTTAAGGTGCAGCCCCGTTCTTCGCGGAATCAAGTAGTAGGGGAACAAAACGGGGTGCTGAAAATCAAGTTGACTGCTCCGCCGGTAGATGGCGAAGCCAATGATGCCTTGGTTGCTTTTCTGGCTAGTTCTCTAAAAGTACCTCGTCAGAATATAAACATTTTAAGGGGTGAAACTTCGCGCAATAAGTTAGTGGAGATAAATGGTATCAGCTCCGGGGAATTAATAAAAAAACTGGGCCTCAAGAATTCTTCCTAAAGAGGATGGATAAGAGCATAGCCCCGAGAATCAAAGCGGCCCCCACTAGTCCCAGGCGGGTGAGCCGTTCCCCGGCCCAAAGACAGCCAACCAGAGCCGCAAAAACCGGTTCAGATGCCAGAACAACTGCAAAACGAGTGGGGGTACTGTATTTTTGCAGGTAGTTCTGGAGAAAAAACGCCAGCGCAGTAGCAAAAACGGCGGTTATAACGATAGCGAACATAGCATTAAACGTAATTTTAGCCGGAATAGGTTCCACAACCAGAGCGATCGCAAGGCATAATAGCCCTACGAATAATACCTGTATACCGGTTATGGCCAGGGCATTATGCTGATGGGAATAATAGTCAACATAAATGATATGCAGGGCGAAACCGAAAGCCCCTATCAAGACCAGAAAATCCCCATAAGCAAGAGTAAAAGAGCCTAATGGAACTGATATCAGAAAAAGCCCTACAGCCGCAATAATAACCGTCAATACAGTCTTGGCAGAGGGCTTCTTTTTATGCAGCAATGAATATATGATGGGGACCAGGACTACCGACACGCCCGTTATGAACCCGGCATTGGACGAAGTTGTGTACTTGAGGCCTATAGTCTGAAATACATAGCCGATGAACAGAAACAGGCCCAACAGACAGCCGACACTGACCGTAGAACGGCGAATCTTTATAATATCGCGGTAAGAAAGGGCCGCTAATACTAAAAAGGCCAGGCTAAACCGGATTCCTACAAATAGAAAAGGACCAATATCGACCAGCGCATTTTTGACGATTACAAAAGTAGTTCCCCAGATAAACGCTACCATTAACATGGATAAGTCCGCGCGAGTGCGCATACTAAATTTTTTTGACATCTCTGCAACCCCATTTGCGAAATATTGGTTCGTCTGCGAAAAGTTTATTTATACGTTATATGGTGAAGAGGAGACTTCAGTCTGTGCGATATAGCGTAGTTATCTAGTCGGATACTAAAATCTCCATTACGTATATGAGAACCGGCTTTTCGCAAGGAATTAGATATAATAACCTCACTACATTAACAGGAAAGTACGGCAAATTCAAGCGGACCATGGACAAACTTTTCAGGAAGGAGGAGTCGATATGGCTTTCTTCTTTTTTTGTGCCTTTTTATAATCGGATATTTGCGAGCAGTTAAACTAAACCCCTGGTCAGATAAGCTGAACCGTTGCGGTTTAGTTTAATAATCCCGAGAACCGTCCGAGACTGCTGAAAAAGTGCTCTTTTGCGTGTCATTCTGAGCGATAGCGAAGAATCTCGTTAGCTAAAGGCCCAATATTACGGACTTCCCAAAGAGATCCTTCGTCGCCT